>JAUXMQ010000080.1 GCA_030623125.1 Acidimicrobiia bacterium | reverse complement strand
AGAAGAGCGTGGTTGGACATGTTCCTCGTGCCGACCCTAAGCATGTCTGCATATGACCCAATGAGATCCACATCTCTTGGGTCGAGAACCTCCGCAACGAATGGCAGGCCGGTCATCGAACGGGCCTCGGCCATGATCTCCAGGGCCACCTTGCCCAATCCTTGGAACGAATAGGGGGAGGTTCGTGGTTTGAACGCGTCCCCCCTCAGAATGTGTGCCCCGGATGCCTTTACCGCCAAGGCTGTGGCAAGAAGCTGCTCCCGGCTTTCCACCGCGCAAGGACCGGCAACGACCTTTACAGGACCGTCGCCGATCCTGACATCCCCGACAACTACAACGGTGCTGTCCGACTTGTTCTGACGCCCGACCCTGCGCCCACCTCGCACGACCGGCACCACTCGCTCAACTCCAGGGAAAGCATCCCAGAGCGCCTCGTCGACGAGACGCACCTCGGTCGTGCCGTTGACAACAGTTCGGCCGCCCTCGGAGGAGATGTGGACGTCGGCTCCCAAGGCTTTGAGTTTCTCAACAACCTGGGCAACCTCGTCGCCGGTCGCGTCTGGATGCATGACGATGATCAAGGGCCAGGAACGCTAGTGGGGTGTCGGCGATCACTCCCATTCGGTGTGCATCGAAACTAGTTACCATCGCCGAAATGGCCGTCGAGAACCAGGACACCCACGAGTACATATCCCACATCGGGGAGTCCCGTCAGTACTGGCGTGACATCATCCTGGGAGTCAACGACGGTCTGGTCTCCATCTTCCTTCTTGTTGCTGGTGTCGTGGGAGGTGGCCTGGACGCCGGCCAAGTCCTCCTGACAGCCATTGCCGGCTCCTTGGCCGGAGCCGTTTCGATGGCTGCGGGCGAATACCTGGCAACCAAATCCCAGGACCAGATTCTTGAAGCCGAATTGACCCTCGAGCGCTCCCACATCATCCACTTTAAGGACCAGGAGTTGGATCAACTCCGGGGCTTCTTCACCGACATGGAGATCAAAGAGGACGATATGGACGGTGTGATGGCCGGCTTCATCGACAACGACAAGGCACTGCTCAACGCCATGGCGGCACTCGAGTTCGGTGTGATCGAGTCCGAGAGGCGCTCTCCCTACATGGCAATGGCCGCTTCGGGACTGCTATTCCTCGTTGGCTCAATGCCCTCGGTCATTCCTTTCATGGTGCTGGACGACACCGGGACCGCTCTTGCCTGGGCCTCGGTCTTCTCGCTGTCGGGCCTGTTCGTGGTTGGTGTCATCAAGGCGAGAGTGGCAAACAGCCATTGGGTCAAGTCAGGGCTGGAGAACATGGCCATCGCCGGCGTCGGCGGAGTGATCGCTTGGGCTATCGGCAGCGTTATCGGGGAAGCCCTGGTCTGATCGGGGCGCGCTCGCGAACTGCTTGCAATAGTTAGCAGCTTGCTGTATGCTAACTACAAGTGAACGAGAGCAAGCACGGTGATCTAGGCACGTTTATCCGCCAACAGCGGGAGCGGGCGAACCTATCACTGCGACGACTGGCCGATAAGGCGGATATTTCCAACCCATATCTGAGCCAGATCGAGCGAGGGATTCGCAAGCCGTCTGCCGAGATTCTCAAAAGCCTGTCGCGAGCCCTCGAGATCAGCGCCAACTCCCTTTACAAGAAGGCGGGGTTGATCGACGAGGAACTGGCTCCGACATCGGTGTTTGAGGCCATCTGGGCGGATGAGCGGCTCGACACCGAGCAAAAGAAGGTCTTGCTCGATATGTACCGGGCACTTTCCCGAAGCATCGGGTCGGTGACCACAGAGGAACAGGAGTAGGTAATGCAAACAAAGAGCGTTCTGTACGCAGCAGTCGGCGCCCCCGTTGTCGCGGCCCGCAAGGTCGGCGACAAGTTCGGCGTCATGAAGGACAGAGTGGGCGAGGAAAAGGCCACCCGCAGCAAGGCTGCCGAAGCGGCCATCGAAGGCTGGGCTGTCGAAGGGGAGAAGGTCATCACCCGCGTCAGCGAGGGAAAGGTCGTTGAGGAGATTTCCTCCAAAGTCGACCTCGACCAGGCCAAAGAGCAGGTCAGCAAGCTTCGAGATCAACTCGAGGACATGCTTGCCACCTGGCGCACCTCGTTTCGGCCCGAGAAGGCAAACGGGAAGACCGACGTGAAAGAGGGCGAGAAGGAGGACGAGAAGACCCCGTCCACCAAGAAGCCGGCGACCGCCAAGACGGCCAGCAAGCCCGCCGCCAAGACTTCGACTGCGAAGACGACCAAGTCGTCCACAGCGGCGAAGACGAGCTCAACGGAGACCGAAAAGGCTTCCTGAGTTCACCTCCTCACACTGAGAAGGGGCCCTGCGGGGCCCCTTCTCCTTGACCACGCGTAGGCGAGGTCAGGTCGAGATTGAGGGCTCCAGGTCGCCGGCCGCCTCGATCCAGCCTTCGACCATCGACTCGGTGGGAAGACGGTCGACCACCCGCAGGGAGCCGTTGAGACCGATGATTTTGGCGAGAAGCGCGGTGGGGTTTCGTCGTCGCAGATCCCGCAGCGTGTCCACCCCCGAGGCAACCAGGAGTTCCGCATACTCCGCGCCCACACCGCGGACTCGGAGCAGGTCTGCGTGGTGAACCCAGAGTTGAAGATCCTTCGAACTGATCCCGGTTGCTTTGGCAACTTCGGTCCTACCCCGCCGCGTCGAAGCCTGCTCCGCCAGACCACGGCCAGTGCGAACGCCAGCCTTGCGCAGTTTTGTCGCCTGTCTTTGATCAACTCCTGCGACTTGATCGATACGAGCCATCTGCTCTTTCTCCGCTATGCGACAACGACTGAGGTGGCGACTCTAGTGGTCTGTCACTCACCACAACCAAAAGTCATGCCGGATGCCGGGGCCTCAAATCTGAGACGTCTATCTCGGTATCGACATCCCGAGGGTGTCCATCTGAGATCCAAACTTCGTTGACCCAGTCCGGATGTGACAGCCACAGGCGTTTCGCGCCATCGTCGCCTTCCAGCGACATGACCCGCGGCCAAAGAGATTTATTGATCAGGACCGGGTTGCCTGAACTGTATCGGTACTTGGGAACTGTCACCGGCTTGCCGGCTTTGGCATGGGACTCGAACAATAGATCCACAACCTCACCCGAGATCTCGGGCTGATCTGCGATCACGATCAGAGCCACATCACAACGTGACAGTCGGGTCAGTGCGTCGAGTCCCACGCGAAGGGACGAAGCAATCCCTTCCTCCCATCCCGGATTCTCCACGATTCCAGCATCTCCGAGATCAGTCTCGGCAAGGATCCGCTCGGAGTCGTATCCCAGGACCACCCATATTTCGTCGACCGGGAAAGATCGGGTCCGGCCGACGACGTGGCCTAGCAGGTTGGTTTCGCCCCATGGCTCCAGCTGTTTCGGCCGACCGAGTCTTCTGGATGCACCGGCGGCGAGCACGATGGCTGCAGTTGACATTGGGGGCGAATCTAGTGCAGCCGCCACAAACGACGAGCGTCCGCACAGGCATCAGAGAGAACGGCTGAGCTCAGTGGTCAACTCCTCGAGAATCCAGCCGAGGTAGTCGAGGACCCGTCGACCATCCTCCTCGAGTTGGTCATGGTCTTCCTCGACTTCGAGGCCCAGGCGAGCTCCAAGTGTGAGACGCGCCTCGTTGATGACTCGAAGAAACGAATTTGCCTCTTCGTCACTGAGAACCGTTGAGTCGTCGTCTTGGACGACCTTCCGAAAGACATCACGATCGGACTGGCGAGCCTCGGCAAGCTCCAGACCCATGAGACGCCACCACTCCTCGTTGGACTCGGGATCGTCGAGATAGACGGGCACAGTGAGTCTGGTGGCGGCCGGATCGACGCCCACCTCTCCGATCCCGGCAAGCAACGGAAGAACGTCGGCAAGAAACACTCTCTCTTGAGGACCGAACGAGACCACTATCCCCTTGCTCGTTGTCTTGAAGTGACTCACTTCTCGATGGTCGCCCATAGACCGTGGTTGTGGAGTCGGAAGCAGTCGATCTCAGCCTTCTCGCGGGGGCCATCCGAGACGATCGCTCTCCCTTCGTGATGCACCTGCAACATCAGTTTTGTCGCCTTGGCCTCGTCGTGGCCGAAGAGCTTGCGGAGCACATACACCACATAGCCCATTGTGTTCACCGGGTCGTTCCAGACCACCACCTGCCATGGGCGATCGATATCGATCTCTTTGTCTGTGTCCGGCACGATCACCGGTGTCGGCTGCATGGCCATCTGTTTCAACATCGTACGCATCATTGGAGCGGTCAGATAAGTGAGCTATCCAGAAGCAAGTCGCGCATTGCAGACAACCACGGCATCGGCGAGGCCGGGGTCGGCGTAGGGGATCTCGGCGACCGGATAGGGACCACCGATCCCGTTGTAGTCATGTATCGGGTCAGGGAATTCCGCCACACCCCGCGATCTGACACAGGCACTGAACCTTTCCAGAGAATCGACCACGGCCTCGGCCAGGATCGGAGTGTCGGTCAACCCCAGCGCGCCTCCTTCCAGATGCTCCGAGCAAGCAGCGAGAGCGTTGACCGAGACGGGGTCTGAGAAGTCGATGTCTCTCATCACCAACTCGAGTCGCGGCCGGCCCTGCGCGTCGAGCGGAATCGGCTCGATATCGATGCCGCTCGCAACCAGACAATTGCGAAACATCTCGGTGGCCTCAGACGTGGCAATAGTGCTCGTCGTCGTGGTCAGGATGGTGGTGGGCGTGACAATCACGACAGTGGGGGATGACCCCTCAGACGTGGTCGTACACGCAGCCACCGTCAACGCAAGAATCGTGAGAGCGCTGACAAGTTGATGTTTCAAGCCGAGTCTGTGGCCGTGTCCAGGCCGTCGGCGAGAATCATCGCTATGTCCCTCACTGGGACGTCATCACGACCGAGTTCCTTGACACCGTCGTCGAGCATGACGAGACAGAACGGGCAGGCCACCGCTATTTCGTCGGCGTCGGTAGCCAGCGCCTCCTCGGCCCTTTCGATGTTCACCTTCTTCCCGACTCGCTCCTCCATCCAGAACCGCCCGCCGCCGGCGCCGCAGCAAAACGAGCGAGTACCGTGGCGTTCCATCTCCACGACCTGATTGCCAGTCCCACCCACTACCTCGCGTGGAGCGAGGTATACATCGTTGTACCGCCCCAGATAACAGGGATCGTGATAGACGATCTTCTTGGGCTCACCATTCTGCTTGGTTGGCTCGCTGATCCGATTCTGGTTGAGCAACTCCGCCAGCAGTTGGCTGTGATGGACAACCTCGTACTCCCCGCCGAACTGTGGGTACTCGTTGCCGATGGTGTTGAAACAGTGGGCGCATTGGGTGATGACCTTCTTCACTCCGATCTCGGTGAAGATTTCGATGTTCTGGAGTGCAAGCTGTTGGAAGACGAACTCGTTTCCAGAGCGCCGGGCCGGATCCCCATTGCACAACTCCCTCGCACCCAGGATGGCAAAGTCGATTTCGGCGGCGTGAAGCAGCCGGGCCAGCGCAACGGAGACTGCGGTGTTGCGGTCGTCAAACGATCCCGCACACCCAACGAACCACAGATACTCCGCAGAGGTCTTCCCATTCTCCCCAAACACGGGAATCTCGAAGTCCAGCTCTGAGGTCCAATCCGCTCTTGCCTGCTGGCTCATCCCCCACGGGTTCGACTGGTTCTCCATGGCGACAAACGCCTTGCCCAACTCGGTCGGGAACTCCGACTCCATCATCGTCAGGTAACGCCGCATATCGAGGATTCGATCGACGATCTCGATGTTGACGGGACAGATCTCGTCGCATGCCCGACAAGTGGTGCAAGCAAACACCTCGTCTGGATGAATGCGGTCGAACAGCGTTCCAGCACCCTCCACGAGAGCGGTCGATGACACGGGCCCAGAGACACCGACGCCAGCCGCCGCCACTTCACCCGACTTGAGCACCATCTCCCTCGGGTCGAGTGGTTTTCCGGTGATATTGGCGGGACAAACGGCGGTGCAGCGTCCGCACACCGTGCATGCATCGGTGTCGAATATCTGCTTCCAGGTGAGGTCAGATGCCACACTGGCGCCAATTGTGTCTATGTCTTCGGCCTCCATGAGGT
>JAUXMQ010000038.1 GCA_030623125.1 Acidimicrobiia bacterium | reverse complement strand
GCACAAGAGGGTCGGGTAGCCCGAGATGGGCGAACGTGGACGTCATGATGTCTCCTTGCCCCATGTCGGGGCGTTAGGTGGAAATGCCGTTCTCGCTCGACCGTCGGCGAACAGCGCCTTGTGGGTCGAGGGTCGGTTGGAGAGGCAGTCCAACCAGGTGAGAAGTGGGCCGTTTATCACCGGGGAAGCGACGTTGCGCTGGCCTCCACCCGATGCGGATCAGACAAGGATACCAGTAATTCGGAGAACTACCAGATCAGCGTGGTTCACACCAAGGACTAGGAGCGCGTCTGTCCCCAACTGGCCAGGCCCTCGTCGATGAGATCGATGGCCCAGTCGAGTTCTTCTTTGGTCGTGATCAGGGGTGGGATGAAACGGAGGACGTTTCCATCAGGGCCACATTCGACGATGATCAGCTCGCGGTCGAAGGCGTGTGCCTGGATGTGTTGGAACGCCTTGGCGTCGGGGACACGTGTCGCTCGGTCCTCGACAAACTCCACCCCGATCATCAGACCGAGCCCTCGAACGTCACCGATTGTCTCGTAACGCTCGGCGAGTTGGTGGAACCTGTCGAAGGCGTGAATCGACAGCTCGCGGGCATGTGGCAACAGGTCGCCAGTGGTGTCCATGACCGCAACTGATGCGGCCGCGGCAACAGGGTTGCCGCCAAAGGTGGTGCCATGAGATCCCACCGGCCAGTGGTCGATCATCTCCCGAGACGCCCCATACGCAGACAGGGGGAAACCGTTGGCGATTCCCTTGCCCATGGCCATGATGTCCGGCTTGGCGTCGAAGTGATCGGAGGCAAACCATTCGGCCGTCCGTCCAAACCCTGTTTGCACTTCGTCGTAGATGAGAAGGATCCCGTGCTCGTCGGCCAACTCTCTGAGGGCATCGAGAAACTTGGGCGGTGCCGGGTAGTAGCCGCCTTCGCCCTGGACAGGCTCGACGAGAAAGCATGCGATGTTCTTTGGTGAGACGACGTGCTTGAAGGTCATTGCCAGCTCGTGCAAGGACAGATCGGTCGCTTCGTCCGTGGACATTCCCCAGCGGTAGGGGTGGGGGAAGGGGGTTACGAAAACCGATCCGAGCACAGGGTGATAGCCGTCCCGATACTTCGCTTTCGAGGTGGTGTAGGCGACGGATCCCATTGTGCGACCGTGGAACCCGCCACGAAATGCAATCACACCCTGACGACCGGACGTGTACTTGGCCAGTTTCACCGTGGCCTCGACCGCCTCGGCACCGGAGTTGGCGAAGGCGAACTTCTCGATCTCCGGCGGAGTGATCTCACGAAGTTTCTCGGCCGCCTCCACCACAGAGTCGTAGTGAAAGATCATCCCGGAGTGGATCACCTTGTCGATCTGGGCATGGGCTGCTTTCACAACGGCCGGGTGGTTGTGACCGAGGTTGGCGACGGCCGTGCCACAGGCAAAGTCTGCCCAACGGTTGCCGTCGGGGTCAGTGATCCACATGCCCGCTGCGGAGGCGGCATGGATCTTGGTGTTGAACGCGATGACGGGAGCGATGACGTCTCGGTGCCGGCTATTGAGATCGCTCATGGGCAAAGCCTAACTGACCTCTGGAAGGCCCCGACCACAGCAAAAGTGCCAGGGCACCAGACGAGAAAGAGGCGCCGGAAGGGCGCCTCCTTCTCCAAAGAAGCGGATTGGCTACTTGTACTTGATCGCAAGAAAGACGCCGGCGATGCCATCGATGAGCAGAAGAACGGCAAACAGCGTCACCATGAGGGAGGCCGAGCTGGATGGGTTGAAGATGAACAGCAGTCCGATGAGACCGCTGGTGACACCGAAGATGAGTGCGCCGAAACCACCGCCACGGAATGAGCCGAATATGGACGACACTCCGATGATCACACCGATGACACCCAGGATGATCGCCAGCGTCGAGCCGAGGAAGGTGGCACTGTCGATCGGGTTCGCCAGCACGACGACACCTGCGGTGAGTCCAAGTAGGCCCAGGAGAATCTTCCAACCCCAATCCTCGCGGTCGATGAACACCGAGAAGAGCATGAAAGCCCCCTGGATGAGCCACCACAGGCCGAGGAGGATGACCAACAGCTCGATGGCCTCCTCGCGTCGGATCAACAAGATGATGCCGAAGATGAGTGCGGTCAGGCCTCCGAGAAGGAAGGCATAGTTGATGGTGCGCTCAGGCGCCGTTTCGATCGTCATTTCCACTCCTTGAGGTTCTCGATCAAGGTCAAGCTAATCACGAGTTGGACCCGTTCTTCGAATCGATCGTTACCGTTGCGAGATGTCAACCATCAAATCGTCACGTGTCATGCTGGGCGGTGAGACCTCTCCTGCCACCGCCAATCTCAGCGAAGTCTCGGTGAGACCCTGGGACAGTGCCCTATGAGCGGCATGGACGAATTCGTCCGTGACTTGCCAAAGACCGAGCTCCACGTTCACATCGAGGGCACGCTCGAACCGGGGATGATGTTTGGGCTGGGAGAGCGCAATGGCTTTGATCTGCCATTTGAGAGTGTCGACGGTGTGGCGGAGGCGTACGACTTCACCAACCTTCAGTCGTTTCTCGACATCTACTACCAGGGCGCGGCTGTCCTACAGACACCGGGTGACTTCTACGAATTGATGGCTGCCTATCTCGAGCGGGCGGATGCCGATGGCGTGCGTCACGCCGAGATCTTCTTTGATCCTCAGACCCACACGGCCAGAGGAATTCCGTTTGAAGTCTTTATGCAGGGCTTTCGTGAGGCCATCGCTGACGCCCGCTCTAGGTCTGGCGTTACGGCCGATTTGATCCTTTGCTTTCTTCGACACCTCAGTGGCGAGGATGCTGTGGCCACGCTGATCGCTGCCGAGCCTCATCTCGACGGGGTGATAGCTGTTGGTCTTGATTCCTCTGAGGTGGGCAACCCACCGGAGCCGTTCTCCGAGGCGTTCCAGATGGCCAGGGAACTTGGATTGAAGGCCGTGGCACATGCCGGCGAGGAGGGGCCGCCTGAATATGTCGTCGGCGCCCTCGATGCTCTTGGGGTGGAGCGAATCGATCATGGCGTCCGCAGCCTGGAGGATTCCCAACTGGTGGAACGGCTTCGACGCGACCAGATCCCTCTCACATTATGTCCGTTATCCAGCCTGGCTCTCAAGATCGTCGAAAGAGTCGAAGATCACGTGATCAAAGAAATGATGGACTTGGGGCTGTTGGTGAGCGTCAACTCTGACGACCCTTCATATTTCGGTGGATACGTCCTGGACAACTACTCGGCAGTCACAAGTGCTTTCGGGCTGAGTTCGGTCAACCTCGCCGACCTTGCCCGAAACTCGATCACATCGTCGTTTCTCGACGCTGAGCGGAAGAGGGAACTAGCGGCTGAAGTCGACGCCGTGTTATCGGGGTACGAGGGCTAACCCTCAGGACAGGTGCACACCATTGCGGGTTGTGATCCGTCCGATAACTGTGGGGTCGTGTTGACCGACTGCGGTAGCGGCATCGTCGAGGGCGTTCGAGTCGATCACGAGACAGAAGCCGACCCCCATGTTGAAGGTACGGAACATCTCGTCCTGGCTAACTCCTCGATCGGACACGAGATCGAAAACCGGTGGAGTCTGCCAGGCCGATGTATCGATAATCGCACCCAAACTCTCCGGGACGACCCTCCCGAGGTTCTCGGCGATTCCACCACCGGTGATGTGGGCAGCAGCGTGGACACCCCCCGTGGACACCGCCTGGAGCACCGCAGGCGAGTAGATGACCGACGGATCGAGGAGCGACTCGGCATATTGATCGAGTTCATCTCCGAAGACCACCCTGACCAGGGAGAATCCGTTGGATCGAAGGTTGGGGGACAAAAGACCCACGATGACGTCACCATCCCTGACCAGATGTGGGCCCAGCACATCACCTTTCTCGACGACGCCCATGACAGCGCCGGCCAGGTCGACCGCATCGGGTTCCATCACGCCGGGATGCACCGCAGTTTCGCCTCCGAGAAGGGCACATCCAGCTTCCCGACAAGCGCGGGCAATCGATTTCACGATCGCAGTGTCCCTCTCAGCCTGAAGTGATCCCACAGCCATGTAATCGACGAATCCGAGGGGCTTGGCTCCGACGGCGGCCAGGTCATCGACACACATGGCGACGAGGTCGGCTCCCACTCCGTCCCATGCGTCCACCCGCCGGGCCAGATCCAGCTTCGTCCCCACACCGTCGGTGGACATCATCAGGACCGGGTTGTCGTATCCGGGTGGGATCTCGACCCCCGCCGCAAACCCCCCAAACGCTCCTACAACACTCTCGGTCCATGTCGATCGCACCTCCTCGGAGATGCTGGCCACATGTTTGGATGCGCCGTTCAGGTCGACGCCCGTATCGCGATAGGAGGTCATGTCAGGATCGCTCGAGATGGAATTTGTCAGTTGTGTTGGGTATCGCGGTGGGGTATACGCCCGATAGACACGCCGTACAGAAGCCGGCATCGGCCACGCCGGTGGCTCCCATCAGGCCATCGAGACTGAGGTAGCCGAGCGAGTCGGCGCCCAAATGCTCCCTGATCTCATCGACATCCTTACGGGCAGCGATGAGGGTGGATCGGTCGGACGTGTCCATTCCGTAGAAGCACGGCCACCGATAGGGGGGAGATGACACCCGGAGGTGAACCTCGGTAGCGCCTGCTTCGCGGACCATGGCCACCAGCTTCCTTGTCGTCGATCCCCGCACAATCGAGTCGTCGACGAGGGCTACACGCTTGCCCTCGAGGTTCTCTGGTATCGGGTTCAGCTTGAGCCGGATTCCCTGGTCGCGGAGCATCTGAGAGGGCTCGATGAACGTCCGGCCGATGTAACGATTCTTGACCAGGCCATCGGTGTAGGGGATGCCGCTCGCCGCTGCGAAACCCTGAGCGGCCGGGATGCCCGATTCCGGTACAGGCACGATGACATCGGCGTCGACGGGGTGCTCTTCCGACAGGCTGCGCCCCATCTCGTAACGGGCAGTGTGAATTGTCCGGCCATACATCTGACTGTCGGGTCGGGCGAAGTAGACGAACTCGAACAGACAGAGCCCGGGTTTGACCTCTCCGAACGGGTGGTAGCTGTTCACTCCATTAGCGTCGATCACGACCATCTCTCCGGCAGCGACCTCGCGAACGAACTTGGCGCCGACGAGATCGAGAGCAGCCGTCTCGGATGCGAGAACCCAACCTCCTTCTCCGAGGGAGCCAAGGCAGAGGGGTCTGAACCCATGGGGGTCTCGCAGCCCGACGATCCTTCCCTGATCCATGAGCACCAGTGAGAAGGCTCCTTTCCAGGTGGGTGCCACCTCCATCAGCGCAACCTCCAGCCCGCGGGAGTCGGATCGCTCGTCGTCGATGGCCCGGGCAATACCTTCTGCTATCAGATCGGAATCCGTTGTTGCTCCCGATATCCCGAGAGAAGCGGCCAGCTCCGCGGTGTTTGTCAGATTTCCGTTGTGGCCGAGCGCAAGGCTGGTGCTTCCCACCTGACGATGGGCGGGCTGAGCGTTGGCCCAGTTGTTCGATCCGGTGGTGGAGTAGCGGGTGTGACCGATGCCGATGTGGCCTTCCAGACCGGCCAACGCCGGCTCATCGAAAACCTGGGCGACGAGTCCCATGTCCTTGAACACCGTCATGGTCTCACCGTCTGATGTGGCGATTCCCGCCGACTCCTGCCCCCTGTGTTGCAGGGCAAAGAGACCGAAGTAGATCAGGTGGGAGATTGGCTCCATGGTCGAGTAGGCGGCAATGACCCCGCAAGCCTCACGGGGGCCATCGACAACAGATATCTGGGCCTCCTCGGGCACGTCTCCATCGTAGGTCGCTCCTGACCCCGCACACAGTTCTGGTTAGGGAAGTTTGGAGAATAATTCGCGATACACCTCGGCAAGCTGGAGGTAGTGGTCCACTCCTTCGTCGGCTCGCCTGATCTCATCCTCCGTCAGATCACGAATCGGCCTGGCAGGGGCTCCCATCGCCAGGGTCCACGGCGGAATCTTCTTGCCTTCTGCCAGGACAGATCCCGCGGCAAGCCATGCTCCCTCCCCGATCCTGGATCGGTTGAGGGCCTTGGCTCCGATTCCGATCAATACTCCGTTTTCGACAACAGCCCCGTGCACGACAGCCGAGTGCCCAATGGTCACCCTGTCTCCCACGAGACAGGGCACATCTTCATCACAGTGGAGGACGGCATTGTCCTGGATGTTTGTCTCATTCCCAATCGTGATCCGGTCGAGTTCGGCACGAATGACGGCGCCAAACAAGACAAAAGTGTGTGCTCCGATCTCGACATGGCCGTAGATGTGGCTGCCCGGTGAGATGATGGCGTTGGGGTGGATCTCTGGTCGAGGAACGAAGGGGTCTCTCAACCGACCGCTGCCTCTTCTACGGAGTTGATGCTGGTTCGGATGAGATCGGCTTCGGTCCATCCCCGGGCGAGCAGGGCGAGTTGGCCATCTGAGAGGCCTCCAATCAGTGCCGGAAAACCCCCGATACCCCAGTTGCGAGACCTGGAGAAATCCGCCCACGCCATCTTCTTCGCCCTATCAGATTCGAGTTGCTCTCTGAATGAATGCTGGTCGATGTCCAGATCGCCGGTGAGATCAGCGAGGACGTCGAAGTCGGTGATATCACGACCATCCGCGTAGAAGGCATGCTGGACAGTGGTGAAATAGTCGAGGGTGCTTGGCTCATCGATTTCACGAACCAGGGTGACGGCTATCGCCGCCGGTTCCGTGTCATACATCCAGCCGTCGCGGCGATCCAGGAACGCCGTGTCGAAGGGTTGGCCGGTTCGCTCTTTGATCTCCACCCAGTGATCTGACAGGAACACGGCCATGCGGTCGTCCAGAGGCTGAGCCGAAGGTCCGGGGCGAAGACCGCCAACGACTACCTCGACCGGGTAGTCATCGGCAAGGCTCTCGATCTCGGGGGCGAACCCCCAGCACCACGAGCACATGGGGTCACCGACGTAGATGAGCTTGTCGACCTGGGTGTTCATCTCTATCAACCTTATCCCCGCGCGACATTGCCGGCTAGATCGTAGGGGTGAAATGAAAGCTGGGCCCTACTGCTCCTGATATCTCCCCAGTGCTTCCCCAAGCGCGTCCTGGCTGTCAACCGAAAACCAACTCCGACCATCGTCACCCCATGAGCCCCACACATCGGGTGGAACGGCATCGAATGACACCCGATCGAGAAGACTCTGGATCGAACCACCCAACGCAGCCTCTTCGGCAGCGAGGAGTGCGATGGTCTTGGGATACACCGCACAGGTGACCTGGCGGTTTCCGTGGTCATCCACCGGTACGACCGGAATATCGCCCGCCCGGTCGAGCATCTTGCGGAGGGTCTCATGTCTGACGAACGGGTGGTCGACGGCGACGACCAGCACATGGTCGGTGTCGGTTCGGTTGAGAGCCGTTGCGATACCGGCAAGTGGCCCGTGAGCATGAATGGAGTCCGGCCAGGACTCCCACCCCTCTCGATCAGGTCCAAGAAGAACGATTCGGTCGGCAACAAGCCTCAATACTGCTTCAACCATCTCGAGCATCGTCCGGTCGCGAACGAGAACGTCTGCCTTGTTCTGGCCCATGCGAGTGCTCAAGCCACCAGATAGAACGGCCGCGAGTGCTGTCACAGGCCCAGGCTAGGTGGTCACCGCCATGAGACGTTCCACGACATGGGCGAATCGCTCTGGCTGCTGAAGGGCGCAGGCGTGACCCGCGTCGGTTATGACGACGCTATCTGCGTTTGGGAACTGCTCCAGAAAGCGTGACTCACCTTCGCGGTTGGGCGTGTCCCTTTCACCGTTGGCGATGACGATGGGGCCGCTGAAGTCCGCCATCGCTTTCGCGTAATCCACGCCCTGGATCAGACTGTTGGGGCTCGTCGTCATCGTTCTTGCTTTGTACTACAACGATGGGGTACGGAACGAGGCGAGGCATCTTTTCGTGGCCTCCGTGCTGGGCAGACTCTTC
>JAUXMQ010000163.1 GCA_030623125.1 Acidimicrobiia bacterium | reverse complement strand
GTCCTCGTCGAGAACGCTCAGGAGCTGAACAATCCGGGTGTGATGGGTCCGATCAAGATCCCGATCCTGGGTGACATTCCGGTGATCGGGCGGATCTTCTTCGATCAGAACATCTTCATCTATGCCCTCTATCTGATCGTCATCGGTATGACCTACGGGCTGTTCCGAACGCGGTGGGGTCTTCGCTCGAGGTCGGTTGGCGAACATCCGAAGGCTGCTGACACACTGGGGATCAATGTTTTTCGGACCCGCTATGTAAATGTGTTCCTGGGAGGCCTTATCGCCGGATTCGGCGGTGCTTTCTTCACGCTCGGTGCGGTTGGCGCCTTCAACGAGAACATGACGGCTGGGCGTGGATTCATCGGTCTGGCCGCGATGATCTTTGGTCGTTGGCACCCGGTTGGCGCCCTGGGCGCCGCCTTGGTGTTCGGATTCGCCGACTCCCTCCAGTTCAAGCTTGCTGTCATCGGATCTGGCATCCCATCGGAGTTCCTACTGATGGCGCCATACGTTGTCACGATCATTGTGGTGGCTGGTGTGGTGGGCAAGGCCAGACCACCGGCGGCAGACGGACAGCCTTATATCAAGCAGTAGAAGGTGGCTCAGCCGTCGCTTGTCGGGTTGGCCGGGCGACCCCAGATGGTGATCTCGTCGACGGCCAATTCCCGGAACACATTCCCGTCGACTACTTCGGCCTGATATGCACTTTGGATGGTGATCTCAATCCAGTTGGCGTTGACTGCGGCGTAGTTGACCGTCTGAATCCCGGGGGTGTCCTCCAACTCGTGGGGAAACTGGGTCAGGGACCCCTGAGCGTCGATGGTCAGCCCGCGGGCCCGATAATTCTGACTGAAGCGGACAGGCTCGGTGATGCCTGTCCAGTCGATCCTGGAAACGATCATTGGCTGACGGAAGATCAGTTTGATGACGATGTTGCTTTCGTCGGCTTCGATCTCTTCCCAGTTGACCTGATACTCCGCATTAGAACCGGAGACGATGTTGGCGCACGTGAAGGAGCCCAACCCTTCGGGCGAGCACTCCTGGTCGAGGATTTCGATGATCGCGACCTCAGTGATTATCGGCTGAGTGGTCGTGGTGGACCCGAGAGTGGTGTCCGAGGCGGCTCCGTCGCCGCTGAAAAAGTTGAAGATGAGTGCGACAACGATGACAACGAGGAGCAGACCACTGATGGCGATGGCCGCGCGAACGCCCGCCGTGGCCTGAACTGCCGGTCGAGGGGCAGTGGGGAGCGGTCCCTGGCTGAGTCGTGCGCCGCACTCCTGGCAGTGGCGGTTGCTCGCAGGGTTGACTGCGTTGCACGACGGACAGTGGACGGTCCTGCCACCACTCGGAGGGGGAGGTTTCTCACCGGTTTCGGGCTCGTCGGGAGGCTCGGTGTCGAGAGAGAACTCCTCGTAGTTGCCATCTGAGCTGACGCTGATGACGTTTCCGGACGCGGACGGAGGAGCGGGTGCCATCGGATCGATGAAAGACCCACATGTTGGGCAAAACTGTTCGTCGGCGGCGACCGACGCTCCGCAGTTGTTACAAGTCCGGGAAACCACAGCCCTCCTTCGGAGGTATTGTGCCACGGGTATGCACGTGCTGGCCGTCAGAACCTATGAGCCTTGGACGGTCGCATCCCTTCTGGCTGGACTCGCCCTCGTTGCTCTGATCGTGGTGGTATTGATTTTCGCACTTCAACGGGGTAATCGGTAACTCTAGGAGGTCATCATGGCCAGTTACAGATGCGAATCCTGTGGTCACCGGTCCGGGAAGTGGATGGGCTTCTGCCCTCAGTGCGGAAACCAGGATCCGCTCACCGAAATTGGTGACCGGGTCGCCCAGAAGGCGAAGCCGGCACAGTCTGTTTCTCTTCCAAGAGCCGTTTCGGACGAGGCTGATCGTGTTGCGACCGGGTGGGGTGAGGTCGACCGCGTTCTTGGAGGAGGCACTGTCAAAGGCTCCGTTCTCTTGCTCGGGGGTGAGCCGGGGGTGGGTAAGTCGACTCTGCTCCTTCAACTCGCCGGGTCCATGGCCGGCCAGGGCTCGACCGTGCTCATTGCCAGCGCCGAAGAATCCATCCAGCAGGTGGCTCTCAGAGCGTCGAGGCTCGGTATCGACAGCGATCTGGTTGAGCTCATAGCCGACGATGATGTCGATGCCATCGTGGCTTTGGCCGAGCGTGCCAGGCCTGGTCTCCTGGTGATCGACTCGATCCAAACAGTGGGTGTTCCGGAAATCCCCTCCGCACCGGGAGGGGTGGCTCAGGTGAGAGAGAGCGCCGCACGTTTGATAAGACTCGCCAAGACCACGGGGATAACCGTGGTGCTCGTGGGCCACGTGACCAAGGAGGGAGGCCTCGCCGGTCCCAAGATTCTCGAGCACATGGTTGATGTCGTTCTCTACTTGGAAGGCGATCCTGACCGCGGGTTCCGCGTGCTGAGAAGCATCAAAAACCGTTTTGGCGCCACCCATATCTCAGGGATGTTCGACATGAGATCAGACGGAATGGTCGAGGTCGACGACCCCTCCAAGGTCTTCCTTCAAGGGTGGGAGTCGGGTGTGCCGGGAACAGTTGTGTTCCCCGCTGTTGAGGGTCGCCGGTCGGTTCTGGTCGAGGTCCAGGCCCTGGTGGCGCCAACGAGCCAGGCACAACCGCGCCGGTCGATCAGGGGACTGGAGCCCGCACGGGTCAACCAGGTGATAGCAGTGCTGCAACGTCACGCAGATCTTCAGTTTCAGGACAAAGAGGTGTACGTCAACGTGGTTGGCGGCTGGCGTCTGGACGAGCCGGGATCCGATCTGCCCACAGCTTTGGCGATTGCATCGTCCGTCCTCGACGTCCCTCTTGGCAAACTTGCCGCATGGGGTGAGATCGGTCTTGCCGGGGAGGTGAGATCAATTCCCTTCGAGGCACGTCGGGTGGAAGAGCTGAACCGGATGGGACTTGACAATCGAATTGCTCCCGGGACAGGTGAGCCCCTCAGACTCGTCGATGCGTTGAGTCGCGCTGGTCTGCGTCAGGAGAATCGATCCAGGTGATAGCCTGGGCTTCGTGGGTGGTCCATCGATATCTGAGACACTGGAGCGGCTCGCGCCGGGAACGCCGATGCGACGAGCGTTGGAGCGGGTAATCCAGCAAGGCAAGGGCGGTCTTGTCGTTTTGGGACACAGTTCTCTGGTCGACAACGTCAGCTCCGGGGGTTTCAAGCTGAATCGATCTGCCTTCACACCGGCCAAACTCGCCGAACTCTCCAAGATGGACGGGGGGATAGTCCTCGATGACAGTTGGAACACAATCCTCGAGGCCAACGTTCATTTCGTTCCGGATGGCTCGATTTCGACCGACGAGACCGGTGCCCGGCATCGTACGGCGGAGCGGTTGGCTGCCGAGACCGGTAAGCCGGTAGTGGCAGTGAGCGAAGGCCGAAGGGTCGCCACCCTGTTTTACGGCGAAGAGAAGATCGAACTTGCTCAGCCGACTGAAGTTGCCGCTCACGTCAATCAGGAGTTGCAGAGCCTGGACAGGCTGCGCAGCCGTCTCGACGAGGCTGAGACCAAGTTGACCCGTCTCGAAGTCGCCGGTCTTTCCACGTACCGCTCGGCAGTGACTGTCATCCAGAGGGCCGCTCTCGTCGAGCGACTCGGTCGGCTCATTGCCTCGAGGGCACTCACCCTCGGAGACGAGGACCGAATCATGACCTTGCAGCTCAACGATCTCCTGTCCGGAGTCGACCTGACATTGAGACTGGTGCTTCAGGATTATCTCAAACCTCTTCGATCGAATTCTGTCCGCCGCGCCATCGAGATCGTCGATGGCTTCACGGGTTCAGACATCGAGGATTCGGCAGGGGTCGGCAAACAGCTCGGTTTTCCCGGTCTCGACGAGCCAGCGGAGGCGAGAGGTCATCGTGTTCTCGCCCAGGTCGGGCGTCTTCCCGATTCGGTTCGCGAGGACATCGTTCGGTACTTCGGCTCGGTGTC
>JAUXMQ010000095.1 GCA_030623125.1 Acidimicrobiia bacterium | reverse complement strand
GCTGCTCTGGTCAGCGATAGACGCGTGCGCCGAATCTCTTTCACCGGGTCTCCGGAGACGGCGCGTCACATCGGTGTAGCCGCCGCCAGGAACATCGTTCCCTTCACCGCGGAGCTCGGAGGAAAGGGCCCGCTTCTGGTGTTTGGTGATGCCGACATCGAAGCTGCCGCGATGAAGGCAGCAGGACAGTTCGATGATTCCGGCCAGGTTTGTCTGGCCGGAACGCGTCTACTCGTCGAAGCATCCATCTCGTCCGACTTTCTCGAGCTTTTCAACCGCTACACCGACGAGCATGTCCTCGGGGACAGCCGCAACCCTTCTACCACGATCTCGCCAATGATCCATCCCGACCATCTCGACCGGGTAGCGAGTTTCGTCGACCGCGCCCGGGAGGCCGGGGACACCGTCGTTCGAGGTGGGGAACCATGGAAACAAGACGGCCTCTGGTACGAGCCGACCCTCATCCGACCGAAGTCGAACT
Source organism: Acidimicrobiia bacterium (assembly GCA_030623125.1). Classification (GTDB taxonomy): domain Bacteria; phylum Actinomycetota; class Acidimicrobiia; order Spongiisociales; family ZC4RG35; genus SZUA-217. Next base: position 5,148 of record JAUXMQ010000095.1, on the reverse strand, counting down.
ACTCCGAAGTGGTCCAGCGCGAGGTGTTCGGACCTGTCCTCACATATCAGACGTTCCGCGATGAGGCCGAGGCGATCGATCTCGCCAATTCGACCGAGTATGGACTCTCCGGAATCGTGTACACCGGTTCGGAGGAGCGCGCCCACCGGGTGGGCAGAAGCATCAGGGCCGGCACGGTCTGGGTGAACACATTCCTGGTACGGGACCTGACCGCGCCTTTCGGCGGTTGCGGGATCTCCGGCATAGGCCGCGAGGGTGGCGACTATGCCCTCGACTTCCACTCCGATCTCAAGACACTTCAGATCAGCGAAGGCTCTGTCTGCTAGCGAGTCGGATGGTCGAATGCCTCTCCCATCTCGGGCATTTCCCGCCTGTCTTCCTTCTCGATCCTCCCGGCCAGCAGATTCGATGCCGGCATAGCGGTCAACCCATGCAGAAGCACCGACAGGGCAACGGTCAGAAACGTGATGTCGGCGACCACCGGAGGGATATCCGTCATCTCCTCAAATACGACAAGGAGGAATACGGCGGTTGCCAGACCTCGCGGTCCGAACCAGCCGAAGAACAGCGCAGTCGAAGGCAGCAGTTTCTCTCCTACGAGCGAGAGCCAGATCGCTATCGGACGGACGACGAAAAGGGCGATGAGTGATACCGCCCACGCCTCCCATGACACGCCGTCGGTAATCAGCCCAGAAATTGGGCCAGCACCGAGAAAGACGAACGCGATCAGAACGAGAGCTCGACCTTCGGTGTCGGCAAACTCGTACAGGTAATCGCACTTGGGTCTCACCTGGGAGCCCAAGACGGCACCGGCCACGAAGGCTGCGACGAACCCGCTGCCCCCGAGAATCTGGACCGCGGCGAATGTTCCCAGTGCGAGAGCCACCGCCGCGATCTTCTGATGAAGCCCATCCATCCACCCGCGCTGGGTAGCGCGGCTGATAGCCCATGCCCCGGCAAATCCGAGCACCGCTCCCCCGGCCACTCCGATCCCTACTTGTCTGATGACAAGAAGAACCGAAGATGACATCGACCTGCCCGCTTCCGACTCGATGAGACCCATGGCGATGAACAGCGCCGGAAGAGCGAGACCATCGTTCAACCCCGACTCGATGTTCAGGGTTTGCCGAACCCTCACCGGCAACACCTCAGACTCCAACACCGGCTCGGCAAGGGCAGCATCGGTCGGCGCCAGAATCACACCCAACAAGAGCGCCGCGCCAAGCGGTAACGCCAGGATCCAACCAGATACGACGGCACCCAGGATCATCACCAGCGGAAGACCGATCAAGAGCATCCTCGCCGGCCATCGGTATTGCTTTCGGATGTGACCGATGTCGATTCGGGCCGCGTCTGTGAACAGAACCAAGACGAGTGCCAACTCGAGAAAGATCAGCGCCGCCGGGCTCCTTATGTCAATTGGATTGCCGATGAGGAACGCGATGAGAATCCCGATGACCACAGCCACCAAGGGCTCCGTGATCGAGAGTCTGGACAGACGTCCTGACACGGCGACTATCGCAAAGACAGAGGCAGAAAGGACGAGAACGATTGTCTCTACTGTCGACTCCATTCTCTAGCCAGCCCGGTCTGTGTCGCGCAGCAGAGTGGTCCCTCCCTTCCACGACACACCCACGCGGTGGTAATAGCCACCGATCATCTCCAGCGGTTCGAGAAGAGACAACTCCTCGGTGGGAGACTCGTAGATCTCGATCTCGGCCTCACCGGCCCAAACGTCTGCGATTTCACCGTCGTATCCGCTCATCGTCACCAGCTCGTCCATCGAGGCGGTGCCGTCTGACTCGATCGCCGGCCAGTATCGGTTGTGAAGCATCGGATGACCGTTGACGAATCCCGGCGACGACGTGGCCTCTGTGAGGCTGATCCTCATCTCCGCGATTCGCCGGCTGGCCACAGCCAACGTTGCACCGAACTGGCCACCGGCCTCCAGACGGGGCCCGGCCCGCCCGATGGTGATGGGCCTCGTCATCCAAATGTCACCCAGCTTCTTTGGATACCCCTGGTGATAGCCGCGAACGAGGGCGAAATCCTTGTCGACCCATATGTGCGGGCATCGACTCCACGCTTCACCCTCCCACTCACAACGGATGACCGCGAAGACCTCCTTGTACTGGCTTCTCACCGGATCGAGAGTCTCCTCCAGGGTGTCACCAGAGCTCTGCCAATCGGCCCAGATCAGCGCCACTGCGCCGGGGTCATCGCCGGCCAGAGTGGCGCCTTCGGGGAGCAACCCGGCAACACGCTCCGGATGGGTGCGATACTCCACTGTCAGCATCTCCCCCGAGTAGTGCCAGGGGGGTTGGGGGATCAGCGACGACCTGCCGGATGGAGTCCTGGGAAAGAGAAATCCGGCCATCAGAGAAAGGGCAGGTACTCGGACATCTCCCAGTCCGTGGTCCACTTCTGATAGCGGTGCCACTCGGCGCGCTTGACCGTCATAAACCCGTCGATGTATGCGGGACTGAACGTCTCCACGTAATCGCTGTCGTCTTCGAGGGCGTCCAGTGCCTCTTTGAGAGATGCCGGAGCGATGACGTCCGTTGAAGCGTTCTCTATGCAGTCAAGTGTCTCGACGGGCGGAAGCTCGTAGCCTTTCTCGTATCCAAGAAGGGCGGCGGTCAACACTGCGGCCAACCCCTGGTGCGGAGCAACGGAGCCGTCGGCCAATCTGTGCTCGAGTCTCGTTCCCTGACCGCGAGCGGGCGGCACACGGACCGTCACCCCGCGATGGTCGTAGCCCCAGTTGGCCCAATAGCCACAGAGCGACCCTGGCTGAAGCCGCTTGTAGGCGTTCACCGTCGGAGCGAGCAGTGCGGTCATGCCCACATGATGGTGAAGCATCCCCGCCATGGTGGACCGCGCTATCTCGCTGAGCCCGTCGTCGGCGCTCTCGTCGTAGAGGACGTTCGCACCGCTCTCGTCGTTAAAAGATAAGTTGATGTGGAACCCCGAGCCACCCCGCTCGTTGATCGGCTTTCCCATGAAGGTCAGTAAGAGACCCCGCCCGGCCGCAATCTCCTTGGCCATGACCTTGAACAGAAAGGCGTCATCGGCAGCGCGGAGTGAGTCGGTGTAGGCCAGTGTCAACTCGAATTGGCCGTTGTCGTACTCGCTGTTCACCGATTCGAGCGGAAGACCGATCTTCCTCGCCATGGACATGATCTCGTCGATAGTGCCCGTCGGGTCCACCGCCATCCCCGTTCCGTACACATACGCGCCGGGACTGGTGATCGGACGCCAGGCCCCTTCGCCATCCGGCTCGAAGAGAAACGCCTCGAGCTCAATCCCGACCATAGGGGTAAGCCCATGGACCTTCCATTTCTCTATGGTGTCCTTGAGGACATTGCGCGGCGCCAAGGAAACGGGAACCCCCAGCCGTGTGATTTCCGGGATCACCACATGTGTCCCTTCCTGCCAGCTTGGCCGGACATCACTTCCGTCGAAAGTGGCGTCGCAGTCGGGAAGGCCCTCCATCATGAGTCCGCCATCGTGTGGCGTCATCACCCGGTCGAAACCGAGAGTGAATAGGGAGATGGCGTGGGCCGTGCCTGACTCTGCCTTGTCCGGAGTCAGGTACTTGCCACGGGCCAGCCCGAGATGGTCGGGCCAGAGCAGTCTGAGTCGTTCGAATTCGATACTCACATCTCTCCTGGTCTGGCCGGAGCGTAGATGGACCAAACGTCGATGCGCAGAGCAAGACCAAGACGATTACCTTGAACGTCGATGAGCAGCCACCTCGAACCGGACCGGGAGACCCGAGACGACCTGACTAGCCAGGTCGTTGCCTATCTCGCCGATTGGTATGACAGAGCCTCCAACATGCAGGCGTGGGGCGTGGATCTCGACCTCGAAACTCTGAAGGAATTGCGCCGGCCCCCTTTAGAGGAAGGCCGCGACCTGGATTCGATTCTCTCCGATCTGACCGTTGCCGGAAAGGCGGGGATCTATCACCCGTCTGGTGGCCACATGTCCTATATCCCCAATGCGGGGTTGTACACCGCAGCCCTCGCCGAGTTCTTGGCGGCGGGTCTCAACCGCTATACGGGTGTCGCCGTAGCGGCACCCGGATTTGCCGCGATCGAACTTGGGGTGATCGAGTGGTTCAGCTCGATCTTCGATCTGGGCCCCGACTCGGCAGGTCTGCTGTTGTCGGGTGGGTCGATGGCCAATCTCACCGGAATAGTCACTGCACGCACCGCGATGCTGGGCAACGACTTCACCAGCGGAGTTCTCTACGCGACACCCCACACCCACCACTCCGCTGCCAAGGCGGCCCGTCTCGCCGGATTTCGCTCGGACCAGATAGTGACAGTGGAAGTCGACCACGACCTGCGGATGGACATCAACAGGCTGGGTGAGCGCATTGTCTCGGACCGTGGCGATGGTAAGACGCCGTTTCTTGTTATCGCCTCAGCCGGAAGCACCGACACCGGGACAGTCGACCCGCTGGACGACCTTGCCCAACTCACATCGTCCGAAGACATGTGGTTGCACATCGATGCCGCCTACGGAGGGTTCTTTCAACTCACTGAAAGGGGAAAGCGAACACTTCACGGAATCGAACGAGCCGACTCGCTTTCCTTGGACCCCCACAAGGGATTGTCGATACCCTTTGGTGTCGGGGCACTGTTGGTTCGTGATGAATCTGCTCTGGTCGACTCTCACGAGGGCCGCGGTGCATATCTGCGGGACGAGGACAGTTTCATGGGACTACGCGACATCTCGTCATTGGGCCCCGAGCTGAGCAGACCGTTCCGCGGGTTGTCGGTGTGGCTGCCCCTGCAACTTCACGGCGTTGCCCCGTTCCGGGAGGCTCTCGATTCCAGCCTCGACCTCGCCGAACACGCCTACCAGCGTCTGAGCACGATCGAGGGCATCGACGCCAGGTGGGTGCCCGATCTTTCGGTGGTCGCTTTCATGTTCGACGACGACGAGGCGGGCCGCTCCGCATGGGAGGCGGTCAACACCGATCGCACCGTCCATCTCAGCCCAACGATCATCGATGACCGATTCGTTCTCCGATTCGCCATCCTCAACCGGCGATCGACAGTCGAGCACGTCGACCACGCCATCGACATCATCGAAAAGACACTGATCGGATAGTGAAGGAGAACAATCAAACAGATG
>JAUXMQ010000093.1 GCA_030623125.1 Acidimicrobiia bacterium | reverse complement strand
GACCCGTCCGAACTACGAATAGTCCACTATTCGGTGATGCTCCCAGCCAACTCCGAGGCCGAAGCATTAGAACGGTATACGCGCCACCTGTGGCAGTTGATGTGGAAGTACTCAGACATGGAGGCGTCGGCCACCCGGCCGGGTCCGCCCCCGACGGCCCCAGAATTCACTGAGGAGAACCGCGACCAACTCTTTGGGCGGGCAACCCTCGTTGGGTCACCAGACCAGATCGTCTCCTCTCTACTCAGTCTCCGCCAGGCTGCCGGTGTTCCGGTGGAGTTCGTCGCCCGCAGCCACTTCCCGACTCTTGAATATTCGGAGCAAGTGGAGCTCATGGGAACCCTTGCCGAAGAGGTAGCCATACACATCTGAACAGACTCCAGACCAACCAACTTGGGAACTTCCTGGGTTCTTTACAGTTTCCTGTTGTTTGGCAGCCAAACTTGACTGGCTGTTCCTTCACGCAGGATTGGAAAATGAGGCAGATGACAATTCTCTCTGTGCTGGCGCTCGTGCTCGCCGCGTGTGGCACAAACTCAGACGGTGAGGTTGCGACCCTGGAAGACGCCGGAACCACCGTCCCGCCGTCATCCGAAGATCAACGCGATGGTGACGCAGAAGAAGCGCTGTTGGCGTTTGCCCAATGCATGCGTGATAACGGTGTCCCAGAATTCCCCGACCCCCAGTTAGACCAAAGCGGGAATCTCCGGATATTCGGTGGTGGTGGGCCCGGCCAGCTCGGCGCCGACCAGGGCACTCTCCAAGCAGCTTTCGAAGAATGCGGATCGCTCATCGAGGGTCTCATTCAGAACAACTTCCGGAACTTCGACCAGAGTGAGTTCCAGGACAACTTCCTCGAGTTCGCCACCTGTATGAGGGATCAGGGCATTGAGATGCCCGACCCCGATTTCTCCGGTGGCTTCGGGCCCGGCACCGGCGGTCGTGGTGGCCTGTTCGGTGACATCAACCCCCAGGACCCGGCCTTCCAGGAAGCCGCAGAGGAGTGTCAGGGCATTTTTGAAGGCGGCTTCGGTCCCGGAGGCGGAGAATTTGGCGGCGGCAACGGCTAACTGGGACAAACGCGATGGAGAGACCATGACAAAGACTGATCCCTCGACGAGTGGCACGAATCAGAGCGATGGTGTTGACAAGAAAGCAGCCGACGCGCCAACGGAGGTGATCCAAAGCCGTCGAAAGTGGCGGCTCTGGGGCGGAGTGGTCGCAGTGGCCTTCACCGGTGTAGCAGCCATCATTTTCGCGATCGGTAACGATGGAAGCCCTGCACCCGTCGCACAGGCCACCAATACTGCCGAAGTCACTCGCACCGATCTGACTGACGAAACCATCTATGACGCAACTCTTGGTCGGCCTGTCGCTGGGGAGTTCACCGCAGGCATAGCCGGCACCGTCACCTGGCTCCCCGAAGCCGGAACACTTGTGACCTCAGGCGAAGCCCTCTTCGCAATCAACGACGCCCCAATACTGCTGGTGAACGGCGCGATACCCGCATACCGAGACTTCGGGCTGGGCGACACCAATGTGACGATCCCGGCTGGTCGCACCGGTGTCCTCACCTGGCTGCCGGCTGCCGGGACCATCATCGAGAGTGGAGATGTCATCTCACGGGTCGACGAGATCCCAACCGTTGCCCTGGAGGGGGATCTTCCGATGTACCGAACGCTGCGTAACGGTGTTGAGGGGACGGACGTGCAGCAGTTGGAACAAGCCCTTGTCAACCTCGGGTTTGATCCGGACGGGACAGTGACTATTGACGACGAATTCACATCAGTCACAGAGTCGATGGTCGATCGATGGCAGGAAAGCCTGGGTGTCGAAGAGACTGGACGCATCTCGGTCGGCGACATCATCTTCGCCTCCCTCCCTGCCCAAGTGGTGTCCCTGCAATCCGCAGTTGGCGCGAACGTGAGCTCGGGCACGCCGATTCTCATCACCAGCGGTGGTGCATTCCTGTACGGGCCGGATGTACGCCAACTCGAGCAGGCCCTGATGGATCTCGGTTACAGCCCTGGAATGTTCGACGGCGTGTACGACATCGATACCGCAACAGCCGTGTCGGCGTGGACCAGCGAAGAGGGACACGGCAAGGACGGGCGTCTGCCCGTCGGATCCGTCGTGTTCAACGATGGCGACCTTCGGATTGGGGAGGTCCTCGCCGACGTGGGTGCAGCCGTTGGGCCGACAAGTCCGGTGATTAGCGCTGCCGACGTCGAGACGATTGTGCGGCTCGACCTTCCGGCCGAGGACCAGGGCCTTCTGAGTGTGGGGTCGAATGTGGTGATCGTCATGCCCGACCGCTCAGAAACGGTTGGCACCGTTACGTTCGTCTCGAGTGTCGCTACTGGAGGCGGACCGGGCAACCCGGCCACCTTCGCTGTGGAAATAGCGCTCGACGATCTGTCTGTGGCGGAGGGCCTCGATCAGGCTCCGGTTGACGTCAGGGCCGTTTCCGAGGCTGTCGAAAACGTACTCGCCGTTCCAGTCTCGGCTCTACTCGCCCTTGCGGAAGGCGGTTACGCGGTCGAACTGGTCGACGGCACCGGGACGACTCTTGTTTCAGTGGATCCGGGATTCTTTGCAGATGGTTGGGTTGAGATCACGGGCAACGTCCAGGTTGGCGATGTCGTGGTCGTTCCATGACTCAAGTCCTCTCCCTCATTGACGTTGTCAAGGAGTACCCCTTGACACCTCCGGTGCGGGCCCTGGCAGGCGTCACCATGAGCGTGGAGTCAGGGGAATTGGTTGCTGTCGTGGGCCCTTCCGGTTCGGGGAAGTCAACGATGCTCCATGTGATGGGAACGCTCGATCGGCCGACGAGTGGAGACGTTTCCGTGGCCGGTCATCGAATCTCTCGGCTTTCAGATGCAGAGTTATCCGGGCTGCGGTCACGGCACATCGGGTTCGTGTTCCAGTCGTTCCACCTTCTCGCCGGGTACTCGGCGCTCGACAATGTCGCCGACGGCCTCCTCTACACAGGAATGTCGCTGGACGAGCGGAAGGAGCTAGCCACGGAGGCTCTGGAGACCGTGGGGTTGGGGCAGAGGCTCGACCATGTCACGACTCAGCTCTCCGGTGGCGAGAGTCAACGGGTGGCCATCGCTCGCGCCATCCTGGGTGGGCCGTCGATCATCCTCGCCGACGAACCCACTGGTAATCTCGACTCCAAGACATCCGCCGGAATCGTCGAACTCCTTCACGATCTCAACCGTCAGGGATCGACCATCATTGTGGTCACCCACGACCTAGACGTCGCGTCGAATATGCCCCGGGAGATTCACCTCCGGGATGGGCTCATCGAGTCCGACCAACTGAAAAGCATCGTCTAATGAGGAATGGAGCGCTCCGAAGCGAGCTCCACCCCTCTGACCTGGTTCGAACCGCCACCATCGGTGCCCGGACCCGACCATTGAGAGCCGCCCTCTCGGCCTTGGGGATCATGATCGGCATCGGCGCCATGGTTGCGGTCCTGGGACTCAGTGAGTCTTCCAAGTCGGAGCTGCTTGCCCAATTGGAGCGTCTCGGCACCAATCTGCTCACCGTTGAGGCCGGTGCCGGCATCGGGCGTGGTGACGCCATGCTGCCAGATGAATCAATCGACATGGTTGCCCGCATCGGGCCGGTGGAGTCGACGGCCTATGTGGTCAATGTCGAAGCCAACACCTACCGCACCGACCTGATACCGGAGGCGCAAACCGGCGGTATCGGCGTGTTGGCCACCGAACCCAACTTGCTCGAAGCGGTCAATGGAACTGTCGCTGTTGGCGTCTTCCTCAACGATGCCTCGGGGAGATTTCCCGCGGTAGTACTTGGTTCTGTTACCGCTGAGCGTCTCGGTATTGAGTCGCTCGTGGCCTCCCCAATGGTCTGGCTCAGTGAAGAGTGGTTCGTCGTGGTTGGCATTCTCGATTCGCTAGCCCTTCATCCCAACCTCGATCGATCTGCTCTCATCGGAGTGGAGATCGCCGAGTCTTTGCTTGACAGCGATGACCCTCCCACGACGATCTACGTGCGCACCCAGCCGGAGGACGTCGTAGCCGTGGCCAATGTCCTCCCACCAACGGTGAACCCCGAATTCCCCGATCAGGTGAATGTGACGAGGCCGACCGACACTCTCGAGGCTCAGGAAGCCGCTGATGACACTCTGACTGCTCTATTCCTCGGGCTTGGCGCCGTCGCGCTGCTTGTAGGAGGCGTGGGCATAGCCAATGTCATGGTCATCAGCGTCCTGGAGCGGCGCTCCGAGATCGGGCTGAGGCGAGCCCTGGGGGCGACCCGACGACACATCGCCTACCAGTTTCTTGGCGAGTCGATTCTTCTGGCCGGAAGTGGTGGCTTGGCAGGAGTGCTACTTGGAGCAGGGGTCACAGCTGCCTGGGCCTTGTACCAGGGCTGGGACACTCTTGTTCCAATCGTCGCTGTCGTAGGCGGACTGGTTGCGGCCCTTGCCATTGGCGCCATTGCCGGCCTCTACCCGGCGCTACGCGCCGCGAAGTTGAGCCCAACGGAGGCGCTTCGAATCTGAGGTTTAACCAACTCCGCCGTAGGCGATGTTGGTGAGGGCAGCCATCTCCTGGTCGAAGGTTGTCAGGTCGTCAATGCACAGTTGATCGAGTCGAGCGTGCCCACATGCCCTCGCCAGCACCGACATGAGCTCCGTACTTGCCCTGAAGAAGCGATTGAGTCGCTCGGCGGCTTCCTCCACCGGCAAACGCGCCCGTAAGTGGGGGCGCTGTGTGGCGATTCCAACCGGACAGTTGTTGGTTGCACAGGCACGCATACCCAAACAGCCAATCGCCTGCATTGCCGAGTTGGCAACAGCGACGGCATCAGCGCCGAGAGCCATGGCTTTGGCAAAATCGGCGGGGGTGCGCAGACCACCGGTCACGATGAGTGTGACGTCGTCGCGTCCTCGGACCTCGAGATGGCGTCGGGCCCTCGCCAGGGCGGGGATCGTGGGCACCGAGATGTTGTCCCGAAACAAGACCGGGGCCGCACCTGTTCCACCACCACGTCCGTCCAAGATGATGTAATCGACGCCGATCCGGAGAGCGGCATCCATGTCGTCCTCAATATGCTGTGCTGACATCTTGACGCCGATCGGGATTCCGTCTGTCTTCACCCTGACCTCCTCGGCAAACCGGCGAAAGTCATGTTCATTCTCGAAGTCTTCGAACCGGCTCGGCGAGATGGCATCCTCCCCCGGTTGGAGACCCCTGACGGCGGCTATCTCCGGCGTCACCTTTCGACCGGGGAGATGTCCCCCAGTGCCGGTCTTGGCACCTTGTCCGAGCTTGAAGTGGAAGGCTTGGGTCTTGGCGACTTTGTCGAAGCTGAACCCGAACTTTCCGGATGCATATTCGTAGAAGTACCGCGAGTTGGCCTCCTGCTCTTCGGGGAGCATCCCACCCTCTCCCGAGCAGATCCCTGTGCCGGCCAGTTCGGCGCCTTTCGACATCGCGACCTTGGCCTCGAAGGACAACGAGCCGAAACTCATATCAGACACAAACAGCGGGATACCCAGGGTCAACGGGCGGTCGGCGTTGGGACCGATGACAACCTCGGTTGAGACGGGAACGTCGTCTAGCTGGGGCAGTCTCGCCAACTGCGCCGTCACAAACTGGATGTCGTCCCAACTGGGCAATCCTAGACGGGG
>JAUXMQ010000138.1 GCA_030623125.1 Acidimicrobiia bacterium | reverse complement strand
TTATCTCCCGGAGGAGGAGGTCCTTGCACTGGCCGAGGTTGAGGGCGTCGACCGGCTGGATCCGTTTCTTCAGGGCCTCGGAGTCGTCGTCCTCGACAACGAAGGTGAGCCGATCGGCGGAGGAGGTCCACCCCAATTTGCCTTCAGCTTCATGGAGACGGACGCCGACACCGGCGGCTTCACCCTCCGCGATGGCGATTACCCCCAAGGCTCCCATGAAGTGGTGGTCGATGCCACGACCGTGGCGGACAGCAACTTCGCGTTGGGGGACAGTGTCTCGATTGTGGCGCCAACCGGACCGGCCACCTCCTACACACTCGTCGGGATTGCCGGTTTTGGAGAGGAAGACAACCTCGGTGGCGCCACGTCGGCTCTGTTCGACCTTCGCACCGCGCAATCAATTCTGGGACGTGAAGGACAACTGACCGGTGCCAGCATCCAGGTCACACCGGGGGACGACGTAGATGACATCATCGCCCGACTCGAGCCGTCACTCCCCGAAGGCGCCCGGGCGATATCAGGTCAGACCGCGGCAGAGGAACAGGCCGGCGAGGTCCAGGAAGGGCTGGCGTTCTTCAACACCTTCCTTCTCAGTTTTGGCTTCATTGCCTTGTTCGTGGGCACATTCACCATCGCCAACACGTTTCGGATCATCGTGACCCAGCGGACGAGGGAGTTGGCACTGCTGAGGGCACTTGGCGCCTCGGCCCGGCAAGTGAACCGGATGGTGCTGATCGAGGCAGTCATTATCGGTACCGTTGCGTCCGTTGCCGGCATCGTTGTAGGACTTGGTCTCGCTCTGCTCCTCAAAGTCGGGCTCGAAGCGTTCGGCCTTGCCCTGCCATCGGCATCGCTGACCTTGCAACCTCGTACGATTTTCGTGGCGCTCATCGTGGGAATCGGGGTCACCGTGATATCGGCGGTTCTCCCGGCCAGACGAGCATCGCGGGTGGCACCGATGGCCGCCCTCCGCACGGATCTCGTCGCTCCACCTCGCAAGGCGTTGACACTTCGCGCCATCGTTGGCTCGACCGTCACGGCGTTCGGTCTCGCCGTGCTGTTCTTTGGCCTGTTCGTCAGTCTCGAAGCGGGCCCACCCGAAATCGTCTACGTGGGTGTCGGTGCGGGAATCACCTTCATCGGTGTGTCGCTGCTCAGTCCTCTGGTCGCTCGACCGGCGGCCCGGGTGATCGGCTGGCCATTCACCAAGCTGTACCGGGTCCCAGGCAAGCTCGCCCAGGAGAATGCAATCCGCGCTCCACGACGCACTTCGGCGACCGCGGCGGCTTTGATGATCGGGGTGACTCTGGTGACCCTCGCCGCGGTGATGGCGGCCTCGATCCGGGGGGCGATCGATGAAATCATCGGAACCGGCATTGAAGCAGACGTCATCATCCGCTCGACCAGCGACTTCGACCCGACTGCCTCCTTTACCCCAGCGTTGGCTGGCCGGGCGGCCGAAGATGAAAGCGTTGACGAGGTGTCCCGGCAGCAGACCGGCTTCGCTCTGTTCAACGAGACCGAAGCGTTCGTCTACGGAATCGAGCCGAACTACCGGGACTTCTTCCCGCCTGACAGCTCCGAAGGTGTGCTGATTCCTGGTCCTGGGGAGGTCGTAATCGAAAAGGGCATCTCTGAGGACAATGAACTTCCCCTCGGCTCGGATCTCGTGTTGGCGTTCGAAGCCACGGGAGTGCAGGAGTTCAAAGTGGTGGGCATCGCGACGGGCGATACATGGGCTGATGTCATCGCGCTGTCTCAAGAGGAATGGGTTGAGAACTATGAGGTCGAGTCGGATACGCAGGTCTTCGTTCGAGCTGCCTCGGGATTCACGCCGGAAGAAGTCCAAGCGAATCTGACGGTGTTGGCCGAGGATGTTCCCACGGCTCAAGTGCAGACATTCGACGAGCTCCAAAGCGACGTCGAAGCGGGGATCAACCAACTCTTGAATCTGATCACCGGGCTGTTGGCACTGGCGGTTTTCATCGCCCTGATCGGGGTCACCAACACCATGACGCTCTCAGTCTTCGAACGGACACGCGAGATCGGCTTGTTGAGGGCCGTCGGGCTCAGTCGCAAACAGACCAGAAGGATGGTCCGCTCCGAAGCGTCGATCATCGCCGTTTTTGGTGCCGTATTGGGCATCATCATTGGCCTGTTCTTTGCATGGGCGATCATCCAAGCCCTTGGTGAAGAAGGATTCGATAGCTTCGTGATTCCCTTCGGCACGTTGGCGCTCTGGATCCTCGCCACCGGCGTGCTTGGAGTCGTCTTTGCAATCTTCCCCGCCTGGCGGGCATCACGTCTCGACGTCCTGGAAGCCATCGCCCACGAATAGTCAGAATCGGGCGAAACCGCAATACATTGGTTCGGAGCTGGGTCAGGTTCGCTCGAGGATCATCGCCGCTGCAGTGGCGCCCGCTCCACAGCCGTCCTCAACCGGGAGCGACTCGGCGTCGCCCAACCCCAAATCCAACTCCACCCCCACTGCATGGGCGCGATCGTAAGCCTCATCAAACCAGGCGTCCGTAATATCAACGCCAACCACAGTGGCTCCAGCCAGCGCAGCAGCAACCGCCACGCTTCCCGAACCGGCACCAACATCCAACACCCGCTGGCCAGTTGTAACTCCGGCCTTGCTCACCAGAATCTGAGCAGCAGGCTCGATGAGACGACCCACCGGCCGGTAATCACCCGCCTCCCATACCCGACGCTGGGACTCCTTGAACTCCGCTAGATCCACTCTTGCCACTTCCTGTCTCGACATCGACAAGACAAACCAGTTGGCTAAGGCCTATCTAGAGGCGAATGGCCCTTCGTCACCCCCGCCATAACCGGCATTATGTGCGGCTCACGAAATCGCTCTGAGGTGTCATCGGGGTGCCCTCAGGGTGCCCGGAACACCTTCCACACCATGCAACAGGATTCCGTTCGGTGCATCTGAGTGCACTCCCCTGCCACCAGCCAAAAACCGACGACAGACGATGCCGACGATGCCGGGAGCCCCGTCGCGATGGGACAGGAGGACACTGGGTGCCGTTGTAGGGCATTGGGTGCTGGTGTCGGAGAGAGGACTCGAACCTCCACGGGGCGATAAACCCCACCAGGTCCTTAGCCTGGCGCTCCCACAATGTTCGCCCGGAACCAGTGCCTCTCAATGACGCTCCAGTCGCTTGGGTACATCTCAGTGCCAGTGACCCCGAACACCCGTTTTGGGCTGGGGTGCCCTCAGGGTGCCCTCCCAAAACAGGCACGAAACCCGGTCGTCCGGTATCCCCAGCATCGGCGCGCTAGGCCTTCGACCTCGTAGTCCACTCCCCCGAGCTCTTGTCTCGAGTCAATCCCTCGGCCAATCCAACTCCCGATGTCGCCCACTCGACTTCCTCCAAACAGTCTTCGGGTGTCACTAGAGGTGTCACAACTCAGTCGCACACAATGACTACCTGAGCTCGCACCAGCTGTGAATGGGCCGCCTAGATTCCTGTGAAGTGCCGAAAAGTGCAGAAGAGCAGCGCCCGATCGCGATCGATCCACAAATTTAGGGATCACAGGGCATCCCTCCACAGAGAAGTAGTGGCACGGTGCCACTCGGTGCCGTCGAAGGCAAACCCGTCGGCGTCGTCGGTAACGGATGCGCCGGCCGGCCACAGCGCAGCCTGTCAACCGAGAACAGGGACAGCACGGGCCTACCGTGTTGCAATACCTGAAACCCGATCTGCGTTTGCCACCACGACATGGAGCCTCACCCCCGCCGCCGAACCTCATTAGTCCTTGTGTGGGTGCTGGTGACTCTGGCTGCTTTCGCCGTCGTCACGCTGCTGGTGAGCCGCTACCCGGAGAACACACCCGATGTCACCGTCCTCCGCTGGGCGATGTCGTGGGATGGTTCGGGACTCAGGAGCTTCATGGAGTCGATCTCGTGGATCACCGACCTGTGGCCCCGCCTGGTGCTTGCCGTGCTCGCCGTGCTCGTGCTGTTCCTCCTCGGGCATCGAGTCGTGGCGCTATCGATCTCCTTCACGTTCGTGATCATCCTGGCTCCGATCGAGATCCTGGATTGGGCGTCGGGTGTTGCCGTCGGACGGTTTCGACCCAATGGCGCGCCATTCATGGCTTTCCCCAGCGGCCATGTTCTCGGGACGGTGGTCATGTTCGGTTTCGTCATCTACCTCGCTATGCGGCTTCCCATCGGCACCCTGGCTCGTTTCGCCGCGATTACGGTTTCGGCGATCCTGCTCATCGCGGCTGGGCCTTCCCGGGTGATCCTCGGTGCGCACTGGCCGACGGACGTGGTCGGCGCCTATCTCCTGGGAACCGCAGCCTTGATCGGTTTCATCGCGATCTATGATGCATTCGAACGACGATTGGCCGGTCATGACGGAACGGGTTCGGTCTTGGACGGTGGAGAGGATTCCCAACGACGTTGGGCTCGCCGAAGGAATATCAACGGCCAACCGCCCTTGGAGACAGGGTCGAGTTTCAATCGATTCGAGCCGACTCCCGGCTGAGCGAGGGAGTCGTCCCCGGTG
>JAUXMQ010000207.1 GCA_030623125.1 Acidimicrobiia bacterium | reverse complement strand
GACCAGCCCATCTTCGTCGAGGCCGCGTGCATCCATGCAGGTGCCGCAGACACCAACCAAGCCACCGCGTCGAATCACGGATCGGAGCATGACCTCGATGTTGTAGTAGCCCTTGGGTACATTCTGCCCGGCACGGGCACAGCCGGCAGCGTCACCGATGAGAAAGATCTTCACGACCTCCCCGTCTCGCTTGGCAAGCGAGCCCGCCAGTCGCAAGCCGTTGTAGCTGCGTTCCGTTCCGTACGGCCCATCGTTGAGGATGAAGAGTGTGCGAGCCATGGCCACCCCTTTCTCGGATCATCGTGACCCATCGTCACCAAACCGACTAGTGCCAAAGGTCCCGAGGCTCGATTTCAGCCGGCGGCGCTGATCGTCACCGGAATGGCGTTGAGGGTGGCGTTGCCCGAGAGGGGGTCGAGGTCGTTCTCGTCGCTGAGGATGTTGGAGTTGACGCCGGGTCTCGCCGTCGCCACCGAGGTGGCCATGCCCTCTCGGTCATGACCCCAGCCGTGGGGCAGGCTGACCACGCCGGGCATGATGTCCTCGGTCAACTCGGCCGTTGCTACGACCTTGCCCGTCGCTGACGCCACCACTGCAAGTTGACCATTGTCGATCTCGAGGTTTGCTGCGTCATCGGGATGAATGAGAAGCGTGCACCGGTCGCGTCCCTTCACCAACACATCGATGTTGTGCATCCACGAGTTGTTCGACCGCAAATGGCGACGACCCACGAGCAAATACCCGCCGTTGGTCTTGGCGTCGATCGTTGCCTCCAGATTGGGGAGGTCATCGAGGATCTGTTGTGGAGCGAGATCGACGGTGCCGGTGGTAGTGCACAATGACTCAGGAAGACGCGGTTGCAGCGGCCCGAAGTCGATGCCGTGGGGTGCCGTCTCCAGTTTGGCCAGAGTGAGACCGTCGGAAACCTCGCCGAATCGATCGCCGTAGGGACCGGCGCGCAGCATCAAGTCGAGGAAACGCTCCGGGCCGCGTCGGTCGCCGATCATCGTGATGATCTCACCGGCGTCGCGATCATGGATAGGGGACAACTTGTCGTCGACCATCTGCTCGAGATAGGTGGTGAAGGCGAAGTCATCAATGACGGCGGCGTCGACGTTCGATCCCTGACCGGCGACGATCGCGGCGAGTTTGCACAGGACCTCCCACTCCTCCATGCCCACCTCGTTCGGGAAGATGGCAGGGGAGTAGTTGGCGACGTTGCGCACCGACAGCGCGGTGAAGGCCAGGTCGTAATGGGTCCGTTGCAATGGAGACGTTGCAGGGAGGATCACATGGGCGTGACGGCTGGTCTCGTTGCGGTAGAGGTCGATCGAGACCATGAAATCGAGTTGGCCGAGGGCATAGTCGAGACGGTCGGCATTGGGGGTTGACGCACCGGGTTGCCGGCAACGAAGCGGAGTAACTCCTCGGGTGGCGCCGGGATGTGGGCCGAGACCTTTATCGGTCGGACATGGTGGCTGGCTGTGAGTCGCACATCGCTAGTTTCACACCATGTTTCGGAATCTGGAGGCAGCGGGAGATCCGATCGACATTCTCGAGATGCTTTTCTCCGAGAAGAGAGAGCGAGCGGACAGACCGTGGGTGATGTTCAACATGGTCGAGTCGGTGGACGGTGGCACCGCCGTGGATGGCGGAGCCAGTGCTCTGAACGACGCAGACGACCGCGCTCTTTTTTTGGCGATGAGGGCGGTGGCCGACGTCGTCCTCATGGGCGCCGAGACGATCCGTTCTGAGAGCATGGGCCCGGTGCGGATGAGTGAGGAGATGAGGCGCCGCCGGACCCATGCTGGATTGGAAGGGGTGCCAAAGATGGTGATCCTCACCCGAAGTCTCAGCCTGGATCCGAATGCCCGGGTCTTCTCCGACCCCGATGAGCGCCCCACGATCCTGACCGGAAACGGGGTCGACCAGGACCGTCTCGATGCGCTTTCCAAGGTGGCCGATGTCGCCCAGATCGACAACCTGGATGGCAACGGAATTGTCGCTCATCTCAGTGCGGCGAGAGTGATCCTCTGCGAAGGTGGCCCCACCATCAACAGCGTCCTCATGGCCGCAGGGATGGTCGACGAGATCAACATCACCATGTCGCCGATGCTGGCTCTGGGGGAGTCGAGGCGAATAGCATTCGGGGAGCCGCTGCAACCGCCCATAGATATGAGGTTGGATCGAATCGTTTCCGGTGATCGGTCCCTCTTTCTGAGATATGTCAGAGCGTCAGCAGACTCTTAGAGGATCGTCTGGATTTGGGCGATTTGACGGCTGAGTCCGATTGCCACCAGGAGAGCCAGCGATCCGTATCCAGTGATCGTTGCGGTTCGTGTCAGCCAGTCGGGGATGGTTTCGAGGAAGGACGACGCCTGGCGGACGCCGGTGGAGGCGACCATGACGAGGATGATCGTCAGGAATCCGAAGTCCGTTTCTGATCCGCTGAAGCTGGGCACGGTGAACAAAGCGATCACGAGCAGCAGAGCGATTGTGCCTAGAGAGGTGACAACCAGATATTCGACCTGCTCCCGGTCTTGGGCGGGAGGCAGTCTCCGATTTGCCAGCCAGTAGATACTGGAGACAGTGAGACCGAAAGCGAAGTGAAGGCCGATAAACATGGCCACGTTCAGGGCGGGAGGGTCGAGGATCAGGAAATCAACCGAGTTGAAAGGCCCCTGGCCTCCCGTTGCCGCAAGGACTACCACAGCGAATCCTATCCCCTGAACAGGGCCCAGCCATTTCAGCCACGGGTCCGAACCGACAACCGCAACACTTCCTGCGACACCACTGAAAACGCCAACGAAGACGATCAGCGCGAGAGTTCCGCCAATGGTGAACTCCCCGATCCGGTTCCCGTTCTCGGTTAGACGTCCCACCATTTCCGGCCCGGCTGCCAATGCGGAGATACGCATGACGATCCGGCCGAGCACACCACCAACGAGAACCCCGCTGATCACACTGGCAACCCCGAGCAGAGCGACCCGGCGAAAAACCTTGTTCATTGCGAGGCGGTTGCTCACCGCAGGATCAGGACGGGACACCCGGGCGAACCTACCCCACGGCCCCTTTCAGACACCAGCACGGAATGCGCGCCACCGGGTTTGGTGTTTCCGCTGGAATGAGCGAACCGATGACGATCGATTTGGCCACATCGATAGAGGACGATCGGCTTCGACCATTTCTTACTCTTGTGTATGTGGCCTGGTCGGACGGCGAGCTCGCTCCTGAGGAGATAACCGGGATCTGTGAGCTGGTGGCCGGGTACTCGGGAATTGACCAGAACT
>JAUXMQ010000104.1 GCA_030623125.1 Acidimicrobiia bacterium | reverse complement strand
ATTGAGAAGTGGGCCGAGCGACTGCTCGAGTCTCGAGGGGTCACCGGTGAGCTGATTCGGATTGGATCGACCCACATCGGGAAGGCCCTGCCATGAACGGGTCGATTGTCGTCACTGGAGCGGCCCGCGGCATCGGACGAGCGATTGCGGAGAAACTCGCCGCCAATCCATTGTTCACAGTCATCGGAGTCGACCTCGCCCCGGAACTCGCACTCGCCGAGGACATCGTGGGCGTTCAGGTCGACCTGACTTCGGATGACGGCGTCGATTCGGTTCGCGAAGCGGTCGAAACCAAGGGATTGCCACTCCTCGGAGTGGTGAACAACGCCGGGATCACTCGCGACTCGCGACTCGTGAACATGACCGACGAGAGTTTCCAGGCCGTTCTCGAAGTGAACCTGGGCGCCGCCTATCGACTGTCGACCCTCCTGGCGCCCCTGATAGCCGAGGGAGGCTCGATCGTGAACATCGCCTCGCGCGCCTACCTGGGCAATTTCGGACAGTTCAACTACTCGATGTCCAAGGGCGGAGTTGTCGGTCTGACCCGAGCGATGGCCCTCTCGCTGGCGCCTCATGTGCGGGTCAATGCCATCGCACCGGGGTTGATCGGCACGGAAATGGCAATGGCCATACCCGAAGACGTGCTGGAGAAGATGGTTTCGGCGATCCCTCTCGACCGGATGGGCACGCCGGAAGAGATCGCCAACGTGGTCTGGTTTCTCCTCACCCCCCTCTCCTCCTACATCACCGGCCATGTCGTAGTCGTCGGCGGCGGCCGCTCGCTTTCCTAGTAGTAGTAGCGGGTGACGGTCTCGGCGACCATCGCCGGCTTGTCAGTGCCCTCCACCTCCATGGTCACTGTCCGGTTCACCTGGATACCGCCGGTCACCTCGCTCATCGCCTGCAGCACAACCCGAGCCCTGATTCTCGATCCGACAGGCACCGGTGCCGGGAACCGCACCTTGTCCAGCCCGTAGTTGATCGCCATCTTGGGTTCGCCGACATCGAGCTCGGCCTCGCCGGCCAGGGTCACCGTCAGGGAGAGCGTCAGAAAACCATGGGCGATGGTTCCCCCGAACGGCGTCCCACTTGCCCGCTCCGGGTCGACATGGATGAACTGATGGTCATCGGTGGCGTCGGCGAAGGCATTCACCCTTTCCTGGGTGATCTCCATCCACTCACTGACACCGATGTCGGTGCCGACCTGAGCTTGAAGTCTCTCGAGTATCTGTTCCATGTGGCTGATTCTGTCACGAGTTGGGAAGAGTTCGCGAAACATCTAAATTGGTGGGATGGCCGACGCAACCAAGCTGATGGTTTGGATCGATCAGGACCTCTGCACCGGTGACGGGATTTGCGAGGAAATCAGCCCCGAAGTCTTCTTGGGCCGCGACGATGGCCTTTGGGTCGTCAAAGAGGATGCCAAGTTCTTCGGCAACACGGTGGTCTTCGACGGCGAGGAGGCGCCCGACGGCGCAAGGGGTCTTGCGCGAGTTCCCGATGCGCTGATCGAAGACGTCGTCGAGTCGGCTGAGGAGTGTCCCGGGGAGTGCATCATGATCGAGCCCTACCAGGAATCCGCTCTGCACGACGGCTGACCCCGCCATCTGCCGAGCAATCGGCGTCTAACTACGCTCCTTGACCATGCAGGTATTGGGAACGCGCATCGACACGCGCTCCGAGGAATACGTGGCCAACCGGACCGCCATGGAGAAAAAGCTCCACGAGTTCGAAGAGCTTCAGGAAAAGGCTCGTCAGGGCGGGGGCGAGAAGTACATCAAGCGGCACCGCGATCGCGGCAAGCTCCTCGCCAGAGAGCGGATTGAGCTTCTCATAGACCGCGACTCCCCTTTCCTGGAACTCTCGACACTCGCAGCTTGGGGCACCGACAAGCCGCTTGGCGGAAACGCGGTCACCGGGATCGGTGTGATCAGCGGTGTGGAATGCGCCATCCTCGCCAACGATCCCACCAGCCAGGCGGGGGTGTTCAATCGATACACCCTGTCCAAGTCGCTCCGCATCATGGATATTGCCATGGAGAACCGGCTTCCCCTGGTCAACCTCGTGGAGTCCGGGGGGGCCGACCTGCCCGACCAGGCCGACGTGTTCGTCGTCGGCGGCAAGTGGTTTCGCAATCTGACCCGACTCTCCAAGCAAGGCATCCCAACCATCTCGCTCGTCTTTGGAAGCTCCACAGCCGGAGGGGCCTACTTCCCGGCGATGTGTGACTACTCGGTGATGGTCAAGGACAAGGCAAGGGTCTTTCTGGGTGGCCCACCCCTGGTCAAGATGGCAACGGGAGAGGAGTCGACCGAAGAGGAGCTGGGCGGTGCCGAAATGCACTCCAAGGTCTCGGGCCTGTCCGACTATTTCGCCGCCGACGAGCACGAGGCCATTCGGATGGGACGCGACATCGTCGACCACATCAACTGGCGCAAGCAGGGCTACGGACCAACCAAACCGCCGGATGACCCGGTACACGATATCGACGAGATCCTCGGGGTGATCCCGGCCGACCTGAGAATCCCTTTCGACATGAGGGAGATCCTCAATCGGGTGCTCGACGGCTCTCGTCTCGAGGAGTACAAGGCTGTTTACGGGACCTCGATCCTCAACGGCTGGGGGTCGGTGCACGGTTATCCAGTCGGAGTCATCGCCAACCAGCAAGGGGTGATCTTCTCCGAGGAGGCTCAGAAGTCCACCGAGTTCATCCAACTGTGCAATCGTTATGACACGCCGATCATCTTCATCCACAACACCACCGGCTACATGGTCGGCAAGGATTACGAGCAGCGGGGGATCATCAAGGACGGCGCCAAGATGATCAACGCGGTCGCCAACTCCGAAGTCCCCCACATCTCCCTCATGGCGGGTGTCTCCTACGGTGCCGGCAATTACGGCATGTCGGGTCGCGCCTACGACCCGCGGTTCGTCTTCGGCTATCCGAATCACAAGGTGGCGGTGATGGGTGCGAAACAACTGGCAGGTGTCATGTCCATTGTCGCTCGCCAGTCCGCAGAATCACGCGAGGAGGTTTTCGATGAGGATGCCGACCTGTTGCGCTCCGCCGATCTCGTGGAGATGATGGAACACACCGAGCAAGCGTTTTTCTCCACCTCCCGTGTCCGCGACGACGGCCTGATCGACCCCCGCGTTACGAGAACTGTCCTTGGCATAGCCTTGTCCGCAATTCACTCCGCACCGGTCGAGGGAACAGACCGGTTCGGGGTTTTTCGCATGTGATGACAATCTCGAAGATCCTTGTCGCCAATCGAGGAGAGATTGCGCGACGGGTGGTCCGGACAGCCAGGGAGATGGGAATCGCCACTGTGGCGGTCTACTCCGACCCCGACAATGGCGAGCCGCACATGATGGAAGCCGACGAGGCAGTGCGGCTGGCTGGAGCTGGTTCGACGGAGACCTATCTCAACATCGAAGCCATCCTCTCAGCGGCCGAGGAAACCGGAGCAGATGCTGTGCACCCCGGTTACGGATTTCTATCCGAGAATGCCGACTTTGCCCGAGCCGTGACTCGCGCAGGGGTCACCTGGATAGGCCCCTCACCGCATTCGATCGAAGTGATGGGCTCCAAACTGGAGTCCAAGCGACTGATGGCGTCGGTTGGCGTCCCCATTCTGACGAGCATCGAGCTCGAAGGGCCTCCTGACACAACTTCGGTTGCCAGGGAACTCGGCTTTCCCCTACTGGTGAAACCGTCGGCAGGAGGTGGCGGTAAGGGGATGCGAGTCGTCATCAGTCCCGACGACCTTCTCGAGGCCATCGAAGGCGCTCGTCGCGAGGCCGCCTCGTCATTTGGCGACGACACGGTCTTCCTCGAGAAGTACCTGGAGGCCCCCCGGCATATCGAGATCCAGGTCTTTGGCGACACCCACGGCAATCTCGTCTCGCTCTTCGAGCGTGAGTGCTCGATCCAGCGCCGACATCAGAAGATCATCGAGGAATCGCCTTCGACGGCTATCGACGAGACCACCAGGATCGCTATGAGCGAGGCTGCGATCGGAGCAGCCAGGGCGGTCGACTACGTGGGCGCGGGAACGGTGGAGTTCCTCTATCAGGACGGGAGCTTTCACTTTCTCGAGATGAACACCCGACTCCAGGTTGAGCATCCGGTGACAGAGATGGTCACGGGTTGGGATCTCGTCAGACTTCAGATAGAGGTCGCCGCGGGGGAATCCCTTCCAGAGCAGAGCCCGACGATGACGGGTCACGCCATCGAAGCAAGACTCTACGCCGAGGATCCACTCAACGATTTTCTCCCCGTCACTGGCAAGTTTCACAGGTTCGCCATACCGGTTACCGATGGTTTGAGGGTCGACTCCGGGATCGAGGACGGTTCACGAGTATCGGTCCACTACGACCCGATGATCGCCAAGGTCATCGCCCACGCCCCCACCAGGGAAGGGGCCGCTGCGATCCTGGCGACAGCCCTTCGGGAGTCCCACATCCATGGCTCGACGACCAACGTGGCTCTCCTTGTCAGGGTGCTGGAGCATCCCGACTTCCTGGAAGGGAAGACAGACACCCAGTTCCTGGACCGCCTCGACCCCAATGATCTCGGGCAGCCCCTCAACGACCCGCCGAACGAGCGGCTCGCCGCACTTGCGGCAGCCCTTGCGGATCAGGCTCACGAGCGATTGGCCGCAAGAACGCTTGCGACCATTCAGTCAGGATGGCGAAACTCTCCCAGCCAACTGCAACGACGCACCTACATCGGGTATCACGGTGAATACCAGATCTCCTACTCGGTCGACCCGAATGGCTTTGCAATCGATGGCATCGGGATGGTCGTCGTCACCAAGGCATCTCCCGACTTCGTCTCCTTCACGATTGATGGCGTTGAGCTCCAGTATCAAACGGCTCGATACGGAGACGACCGCTATGTGCACACACATCGCGGACCGGCCCACTTCACCGCCGTGCCTCGATTCCCCGATTCGGGGCACGATGAGGACGCCGGGTCGCTCCACGCGCCAATACCCGGGAAGGTGATCAGGGTCGATGTTGGCAAGGGCGACCAGGTGGTGGAAGGCCAGATCCTGGTTGTGATCGAGGCAATGAAGATGGAGCACGCCTTGCGCTCGCCGCACAACGGAACAGTCGTGGACGTCCGTCACCTGGCCGGCGATCAGATCGAAGCAGACGCGGTGCTGGTGGTGGTCGAGGAGGGCTAGCCCTCGAAGTCCCCCAAGACGGTCAACACATAGTCGAGGTCGCCCGTCGTATGGTCGGCATTGACCTGAAATCGAATCTCTTCGGAGCCTTTGGGAACCACCGGAAAGTTCAGCCCGGTCGCCAGGATCCCGTTTTCGAACAGATGGTCCGCGAGGGCAGCCGTCCGCTCGGTCTCCCTGACCATGAGTGGCACTATGGGGTGTGGT
>JAUXMQ010000133.1 GCA_030623125.1 Acidimicrobiia bacterium | reverse complement strand
GTGGCGCGAGGACCCCTTGTCAACACCGTCGACCTGACCGAAGCGTTGCGCTCGGGCCGGATTGCCGGTGCCGCGCTCGACGTCACCGATCCCGAGCCACTCCCTCCGGATCACCCGCTTCTCTCGGTGCCCAATTGCCTGGTGGTGCCCCACATCGGGAGCGCATCCGTCAGAACCAGGAATGCAATGGCCGCGTTGGCGGTGGAGAATCTGGTGGCAGGTCTTGAAGGCCGCTCGATGCCTGCGGCCTACCCGACGGCCGGATAGCCCTGGTTGGAAGATTACCCTGCCATGGTCCACAGACCCTCAGGGAGAATTCTGCCAATGTTTCGACTGCCCGACGCCAAGTCCGTCGAGCGCAATCCAGACCAGGAGAGGTTGCGGCAGCTTGCCGTGGAGGTTCTGCCGCGTCTCACCGAAACCGAGTTCGAGAACCTCAACTATCAGGCTCAAGTAACCGCACGGCTGAAGAACTCGACATTCTTCGTCTCTGATCACGACATCCATCAGAACC
Organism: Acidimicrobiia bacterium; assembly: GCA_030623125.1. GTDB lineage: Bacteria > Actinomycetota > Acidimicrobiia > Spongiisociales > ZC4RG35 > SZUA-217. The sequence continues at coordinate 4,095 of JAUXMQ010000133.1, read as the reverse complement.
GGGTCACCTCGGCGGAGGCCGAGGAGTGGGCAGCAAGACAGGACGCCCATATCGCGTCTCAGGACATGCTTCTAATAGAGGGATATATCGGCCCCGACCCGGAGTTCCGCACCGGGTCTCGTCTCTTCATAGAGGCGACGCAGCCAAACATCGCCGGGATGCAGTCCCATCTCTATTTTCCGCCCGATGCCGAATGGACACCCGAGTTCACGATCGTCTACACGCCGAATCTGCCGGCTCCGGGCAAGCCGGACAACCGACTCATCATCGTTGATCTCGAGAAGGGGGTAACCCGCGTTTTCGGCTCCGACTACTTCGGTGAGTCGAAGATGGGTGGTCTCCGCATGTGGAACCGTCTTGTTTTTGACCAAGGTGGTCTCGCTCTTCATGCCGGTCTGAAGACCTTTCCACCCCGGGCGACACGCAGCGGCACCGAAGAGTCGATGTTGATCATCGGGCTGTCCGGAACCGGAAAGACAACGACCACATTCAGACAGCAAGCAGGATCGCTTCCTTGCCAGGACGACTTTGTCGGTTTGATGCCCGGAGGTTTGGTGCACACCACCGAGGCCGGGTGTTTCGCCAAGACATACGGTTTGGACCCCGACGATGAGCCGACGATCTACGGTGGCACGATCCGTTCGGACGCCTGGCTCGAGAACGTGGCCGTTACCCCGGAAGGCTTGGTCGATTTCTTCGACGTTTCCTACACGGCCAACGGTCGTTGTACGTTTCCTCTGGCAAATATTCGGCACAGAGACCCGATGGCCGTGCCCCCGGCCAGCTATCTACTCATCCTGAATAGGTCAGACCATGTGATTCCGGCGGTCGCCCGACTCAGTCGCCAGCAGATCCCGGCCTACTTCATGCTTGGAGAGACCAAGGGAACCTCGGCCGGCGGGGCCGCAGAAGCGGGGAAGAGTCTCCGGGTGCCCGGCACAAACCCGTTCTTCTTCGATGACGACTCGATGCAAGGCAACCGTTTGGCAGAGTTGGTGGACACGATGCCCGACCTGGAGGCGTATGTCCTGAACACGGGACGAGTCGGGGGAGAAGGAGATGGCTCGAAGAAGGTCCATATCCCGGACTCGTCAGCGATAGTTCAGGGGATCGTGGAGGGCACCATCTCCTGGCAGAAGGATTGGGACTTCGGCTACGACGTTGCAGCATCAGTGCCGGGTGTGACCGACATCGAACTCCTGCAACCACGCCGTCTATATGACGGCCAGAGCCGACTCGAGGAGTATGAGTCCATTGTCGCCCGGCTGAAGAAGGAGAGGGTCGAGTATCTCAACGGGTACCTGGCGCTGAACCCCGCTGTCTCGGATGGGCTGGGCGGCTAGCCGGCTACGACCGCGAGCAGACAGCCCTCCCCGATCAGAATGTCGGCGACGGGGGCGCGCATGACATTGGAAAGCCCGCGGGTGCTTCCATAGACGAGGATGTCACCGCTGAGATCCCATTTCAAACCGCTGGTGTGAACATCGATGACATCGCCGCCCAACGGAATGAGAGACAAAGTCGTCCCGACATCTCCATGAATGATCCTTCGTCTTCTCACCACATAGGCCCATCCTCTGGTGGAAACCCAGTCGAGCTCATCGATGCGCCGCCACCTATCGGCACAGAGCAGGCCGGCTGTCGAAAGCTCGTGGTCGAGTCGTCCACCGCTGCCGCCAACGATCACTACCCGTTCGGGTGCCTCTCTGGCAACCAGATCCATGGCAAGATCGAGATCGCTGGCATTCTTGTCCGTCGGATGACGCTCGATGATCACATGGTCGGGAATCTCGGTCGCTGTGATCGAGTCCATGTCGCCGACAAGCACATCGACTCGAAAACCGAGCTGGACCGCGTAGTCGTACCCGCTGTCGGCTGCGACCACCAGGTCGGGTCTGGGGAGCTCCTCGTGGATTTCGAGCTGTGGCGCCTCGCTACCGGTGAAGATGAGGACTGTATCCATGCAAATGACAAAATCGTCTTACGCGCCAAATCGCGGGTAAGAGCTAACCGTCAAGTTGAGCTTGACGGTGCTTTGGTCCTGATGAAGAAAGGCAAAACGGGGGGTCATCATTCATGTCACCAAAACTGAGATTGTGTTCTTGGCCTTCCGAAGCGCCATCTCGACGGTGTCAGGAGTTTCGGCACGGGCGAAAACAAAGCCTAGATAGCGATCCCCCTCCGGTGGCGCCAGAACGTCCGAACCGACACTGATGGTGATGTCAACACCGGTGATGTGGGGGATTGTGCGGGCCTGATCGATGCCTTCGATCGAGCTGAGGATTCCCGACCCGGGAATGGGGATCATCAGCACTCCACTGGCGTGTTGCTCGCGGCGAAGCTCGGGTTTGTCCATCCCCACGGCGTTCCTGAGTATCAGGGACTCGAGGGTCGTTCCCATGAGTCCGAAGTTGAGACTTCTCGAGCAGAGCCCGCCGATGGATCTTGCGGCGACTTCGAGGACACTGGCCCGGCCGTTGTGAATCTTGAGTTCGATGTGAACCGGTCCGTGTGTGAGTCCCAACCCTCGCAACGCTGCCTCTGCAACGCGAATGCACTCCTGCTGGTTCTCGTCAGAGAGCCGACTCGGCGTCACCAGAATCGTCTCAGGAAAGCTGGGGCCCTCACTGGTGTCGGGCTTGTCGAAGATCGCCAGGACCATCAGCTCACCATTCCCGATGATTCCCTCGACTGCTACCTCGTCTCCGGGTAGGTAGGCCTCGAGAAGAAGACGCTGGGAATGCCGGCGATCTCCAATTATGTGACGAACGCGGTCGATTGTCGGAGATAGGTCTTGAGGACGGTCGACCCGAATGACACCCTGACTCGCCGACCTGGACAGCGGTTTGACAACGAGCGGAAAACCGACCGTGTTGGATGCCTTCTCAGCCGATGACCGGGTTGGTTCGAGCACGGCAAAGCGGGGTTGCGGTACCTCGGTCGTCGCAAGACGATTCCTCAGGAGGAGCTTGTCACGGGTGGCCTCGGCTGCGTCTGGTGTGTTGGCAGCAAGCCCGAGCGTTGTGCCGGCCAGCGCCGCGACCATGACTCCGGCGTCGTCCGCAGCGACTACACCGTCGAAGGTAGTCTCGTCGCCCAGCGCTGTTATCGAATCGGCGGCGCCTTGGGGGTCGGAGCAGTCGATGTGGAGGTATCTGTCGCCCATGTCGAAAGGCGGCGGGTTCTCCGAGGCCACCACCAGATCTATCCCCAGCGACTCTGCTGCAGACACGAAGTCGTGTGCTCGGTAAGTGGTGCTGGGTAGTACTACGACGGCTCTTGGCATTTATTGATCCTGAAGGGGATTAGCATTCTCGCAGATGTCTGACACCACAGTTCTGGGCCTGACTCATGATGCCCTCGAAATGATCAGTCAACTGAAAGACAACGAACCCGGTGACGAGGAGTTCGCCCTCTCGATCGAGGTGACCGGCTTTCGCGGTCCTCAGTTCTCATACGAACTCGCCTTCGTGCCGCTGGCTGACATGAAGGACGGTTGGGTTGAAGAACGTCACGGCGATCTAGCGATCATCTTCCCCAAGGCCGATCTCGAAAAACTGGAAGGCTCGACACTCGAATTGACCGACGAGGGTCTGGCGATGAACAACCCGAACTCGCCGGAGACGCCCTCCATGTCGGCACCGAAGGGCGATCTATCCGGACCCCTCGTCGACCGGGTCAATCAGGTGATCAACGAGCAGGTGAACCCGGCCATTGCGTCCCATGGAGGCGGCGCCGAACTGGTCTCGGTCGACGGGACGATTGCCTATCTCAGGTTGTTTGGCGGCTGTCAGGGATGTGGGCTTGCCCAGGTGACTCTCAAGCAGGGAATCGAGAAGATCATCCTGGAGTCGATCGATGAGCTGACCCAGGTGGTCGACGTGACCGATCACGCTTCCGGCGACGACCCCTACTACGAGAGCCAAAAGAAGTAGGAAGAGCGAAGCGCCAAGACGTCATGGCCCGGTTCACTCGGTCCGAACTCGAGTCGTTTCGAGACAAACCGGTAGACGACCTTCTCGGACCCGATGTTCGGCTCCTGTTCGTTGGCATCAACCCTGGTTTGTGGACAGCCGCAACCAATACTCACTTCTG
>JAUXMQ010000202.1 GCA_030623125.1 Acidimicrobiia bacterium | reverse complement strand
GCCGGGCGAGGCTCCAGGTCTGACTCATCGTCATCGAACTGGGGACTCTCCGCCACCGCCAATGGCTCGGGTGCGGCCTCGACCTCGATGATGTATCCGAAACTCTCTGCGACCGGGTCCACCAACTCGGCTGGCATCTGCTGTTCGGCGCCGGCAGGCACACCCCTTTCGAGCAGAGCCCTCACAATTTCGCTGACGGGTTGGCCAACGGCCTCCGCGAACTCCGCCACTGTGGTGGGATCGGGGAGAGAGGCAAGCTGAATCTCCTGGAAGGGTTCCGGTACATCCTCGACCGATTCTTCCTCTTCCTCGATGTCCACGGCTTTCCCTTCAACCGTGGTCTCTTCGGAGGTTGTCTCCTCCAAGGTTGCTTCCACAGGCTGGGACTCGTCTGCCGGGGCAAAGGCAAGCCGAAGCAGTTCGGCGGCCTCATCGCTCAGACCCGATGACGCTGTCTTCACGTCGATGTCGAGGCCCTCGGCGTGAGCTAGAACCTCCTTGGAATCGACGCCCAGATCGCGCGCCAGTTCATAAACCCTCATTCAGCGATCACTCACTCTCATCCGTAACTGCCACGCCTGCACCGGCAGGCGCATCGACAGCGTCCTCGTCATCGATCACATCTGGCGGCGTCTCCTCGGTGGGAACGGCAGCGTCCTCCACTGGAGCCTCACCTTCGGCGACTGCATCTTCGTCTTCGACTACGGGCTCGACATCGGAGCGAATATCGACTTTGTAGCCGGAGAGACGGGCTGCCAGACGGGCGTTTTGACCCTCTTTCCCGATCGCCAGCGACAGTTGATGCTCCGAGACGATGACTTCCGCTTTCTTCTCCTCTTCATCGATGCGAACCTCTTTCACTTTGGCAGGGCCCAGGGCCTCAGCAATGAACTGAGCGACATCCTCTCGCCACTGGACAACGTCCACCTTCTCGCCACGAAGCTCGTTCACTACCTGGCGGACCCGGGATCCGCGGGCACCCACACAGGCACCCTTGGGGTCCACGTTGGGATCATGAGATATCACGGCAATCTTGCTTCGATGGCCGGGCTCTCTGGCGATGTTGACGATCTCAATGGTTCCGTCGGTTAGCTCCGGCACCTCGAGTTCGAGGAGCCTCCGAACAAGGTCCGGGTGACTTCGAGATACAACTATCTGCGCTCCCTTGGGCTCGTTGCGGACCTCGAGGATGAGCGCCTTGACTCGATTCCCCCGCTCCAGACGCTCGAACGGAATTCGCTCGCTGCCCGGGAGGATGGCTTCAGCGTCACCGAGATCGAGGATGACCGACCGATAGTCCACCTGCTGCACTATGCCGGTGACCAGGTCTCCCTCCCTACCCTCATACATCTCGTATACGAGCTCCCGTTTGGCCTCACGCAGCTTGAACTGCATGACCTGCTTGAACGACTGAGCCGCAATCCGTCCGAAGGCCTCACCCTCGGGTGTGTCCTCCCACTCGTCTATGACGTTTCCGTCCTCGTCGAGCTCCTGGGCGTAGACCATCACTTCCCCGGATTCGGGATCGATGGTGACCCGCGCTTCCTCGGCCGCCCCAGGGCTCCGCTTGTAGGCGGCCACCAGGGCGTTGGCGAAAGCATCGAGGATGGTATCGACCGCCACACCTCGCTCCCGAGCGAGAACCTCTATGGCCTCCATCATCGTGTCAAGCTTCATGTTTCTCCTTCAATGACCCGGCTTGGGGGCCTTCTCCCACCTGAACACCGTTTTTACGGTGATTACGTCTTCATAACTGACCACACTCGGACCGTCTTCGGCCTCGATCGTGAAAGAGTCATCGTTGGCATGAGCGAGAACTCCCCGGATGGTGGCCTTCGTCTCGCCAAGGGACACTTTGGCGACGAGTTCTCGACCCAGCGACTTCTGATAGTGCGATGGCCGCTTGAGTCTTCGCTCCAAACCGGGAGAGCTCACCTCGAGTTGGTACTGGCCCTCGAGATCGCTTTCGTTATCGAGCAATCTCGACAGACCTCTGGCGAGCGAAGCGAGACGATCGACCGTGATGTCCTCGCCATCCACAGTGACGCGCAGAATCCGCCCCTGGCCACGCCCGGCAAGCTCGAGATCATCCAGCTCGAGTCGTTCCGCGGCGAGATAGGGCTCCACCACATCCCAAATGTCGGCTACCTGCGTCACTTATGTCACTCCACGACAAATCAGATGAGCGCCCCTGGGCGCCCACCTGATGAAAAGCGTCCTGTTGTCTGCCCCGATTATAAGGCCAATCGAACCTCAGCCCTAAATGCCAAAACGGTGCCTCTCGACGCTATCTACAAGGGCCAACACCGCCTCACCTAGAGTCACATTCTCCTTCTCGAGCCCCCGACGTTCGGTGAGCTCGACGACACTCTCGGCCACTCCCCGAGGACCAACCGTGACCCGGTAGGGGATTCCGATCAGCTCGGAGTCTGCGAACTTGACACCCGGACGCTCCACCCGATCGTCGAGAAGAACATCGATCCCAGCATCTTGAAGTTGGCTGTAGATGTCCTCGGCGACGGCTCTCGTGCTCTCGTCATCCACTCGGACAACGGTGATCACAACTTCGTAAGGGGCCACCGAAACAGGCCAGATGATTCCGTTCTCATCGTGGTTGGCCTCGACAACAGCTGCGACACCGCGCTCGACCCCTATGCCGTATGAGCCCATGATGATCGGCTGACTCTCTCCATCCTCATCCTGGACGAAGGCGCCAAAGGCCTCTGAGTACATGGTCCCGAGCTTGAAGATGTGGCCAACCTCTATCCCCTTCCACAACTCCAGAGAATGGCCGCACTCGATACAGCTTTCGTCGGAGGTGACTTCTCGTAGATCGGCCCACTGGGTCACATCGACATCCCTCGAGACGTCGACGCCTTTGTAGTGCCAGTCATCCTCATTGGCGCCAGTGGTCATGTTGACCCTGCCTTCGAGAGCCAGATCGGCGATTACCCGGAGACCCTTTGCGCCGACTGCTCCAAGACTGCCCGGATCGGCGCCAAGGAGCTCTCGTATCTCCTCTGGCTGGCCCGGCCTTCCGTCGGAGGCCGCCGCCGCATCGAGGAGTTTCTGCTCGTGGAGCCCGTGATCGCCCCGAAGAAGGGCCAGGATCGGCTCGCCTGCAACGAAATAGACCAGGGTCTTGATCTGCTGCTCAGGGGTGGCTATTTCGGGGTGGGCTTCTGCAAGCGCGACGATGGTCCGCAAGCCGGGTGTCGGGAATTTCTCCAATTCGGCTGACTCACCGTCCTCGATCTCAGCTAACGCCGAGGTCGCTTTTTCGAGATTGGCCCGGTAATCGCAGTTGGTGCAGGTGACAATCCAGTCTTCACCCGCATCGCTTCTCTGAATGAACTCGATGGACTCCGAGCCTCCCAT
>JAUXMQ010000168.1 GCA_030623125.1 Acidimicrobiia bacterium | reverse complement strand
GCCACCCACGGAGTGTTCTCCGAACCGGCGCTCGATCGAATCAAGAATGCTCCCATTGATGAGGTCGTCGTGACGAACACCCTTCCGGTCAGCGAAGACATCCAGGAGCTCGATCAGGTCAAGGTCCTGTCGATCGCTCCGATCCTTGCCGAGACCCTGCAAGCCATCTTCATGGACTCCTCGGTTTCGGAGATTTTCCTCGGGGAGAATGCCTGACTTTCGTCTTCTGATTCGATCCGGCCCACTTCTACACTCGAATCCCTGTGAGTGTCCCCCAACACCCGTCTCCCACTCCGTCACAGACCAGGCTTCGTGTTCTGGTCGTGGGCATGCTGACAGTGCTCATCGTCGGGGTCGTCTTCTTTCGAGGGTCTGCATCGAACGATGGAGCATCGGACGACACCACTCCGGCGGTAGCTGAGACCACCTCTACAGCCGAAGGGATTGGAACGACGGTAGCGTCCACCCCGGTTGACTCGACCTCAACGACTCTCAACGATGACACCGGGTCTGACCCTGATCTCCCCCCACTCAAGGAGGTCGTGCTCGAATTGGTCTTTGATGGGTTCCGCCAGCCGTCGGGGATCACCGCGCCGGTCGGGGATGACCGTCTCTTCGTGCTCCAACGCGTCGGCGTGATCAGAATCCTCGACGCGGACCGGGTGATGGCTGACCCGGCCTTTCTCGACATATCCGATCGAGTGCTTGCCGGTGGGATCGAGCAAGGTCTGTTGGGTCTCGCTTTCCACCCGGACTACGACAACAACGGCAAGTTCTACGTCTATTACACCGACAGGGGTGGTCGGCGTCAGTTGTCCCAGTTCAGCATCTCGGTTTCCGACCCGAATCGCGCCAGGTCAGATTCGGAGGTGGTTCTCCTCGAACTCGAGCAACCCCCGAATGCGACCGACATACGCCACTACGGCGGCCAGGTTGTATTCGGCCCGGATGGCTATCTCTGGCTTTCGCTTGGCGATGGCGCCGATTCTCGTGCCCAGGGACAGGATCCCGACACGTTGTACGGCACCATCATCCGTATCGACGTCGACAACGGAGACCCCTACGCCATTCCTGTCGACAATCCGTTCGTGGCCGGCGGTGGCGCCCCCGAAGTCTGGGTGTTTGGCCTGAGAAATCCATGGCGTTTCAGCATCGACCCGGTTGACCGCCTGATCTACATCGCCGATGTCGGTCACGCCGATCAGGAGGAGGTCGATGTCCTGCCGATTGACGAAGGAGGCTTCAACCTCGGATGGTCGGACATGGAGGGCACCAGATGTTTTCACAAACAGGATTGCGATCCGAGCGACTACACCTCGCCGGTCATCACATACAGCCACGAGGTCGGGCTCTCGATCACAGGTGGCTTCGTGTACAGGGGCGACGAGATTCCCGAGTTCCGAGGGATCTACTTCTACTCCGATTGGGTGAGGCAGTGGATCCGGACGTTCAGGCTCGTCGACGGTCAGGTCACCGAGGAGAGGGACATGACCGAACAGTTGGGCGGACCGGTTGGTCAGATCAACAGTTTTGGCCTTGATGGTCATGGCGAGCTCTACTTCGTGACCCATGAGGGCCAGATTTATCGCTTTACAGCGGTTCGCTAGCCACCCACCGCCGGGAGTGTGACGACCTCCCCCGGATAGATGAGATCCGGGTTTCCGGATCTCAGGTTTGGTCTGTTGGTATCAACGACCCTTCGCCAGTATGGAGAAATCTCGGTGTTGGTAGCCGGTCGACCAAGGACACTTTGCAAATGATGTCCGGACATCTTCCAAAGGTGATCTCCCTTCTCCACGATGACGCTGTGGTCGGCACCGGTGCTTGCGATGACGACGGGGAGCCTCGTCGGGTCCGGGCTTCGGTCGGCCCAGGCGACACCTCCCAAGAGAAACCCAAACACGCTCGCAGTCGTCGCGATCAGTCTGATGAGAACACACCTCATATCGGCAACGTATGCCGTCTGAAGAGACATTGGAAGAGGGTTACGATCGGGGCCTGTCAACCCGGAGTCTTCACCATGAAGGTCAGAATAGGAATCGCCGACACCGACAAGCTCATCGAGGTCGAGGTCGAGGACGTCAAGAAGTTCAAGAAGGAGATAGAGCGAGCTGTCAACGATGGTGGGCTTGGTTGGTTCACCGATTCGAGAGGAAGGACTGTTGGGATACCGGCTCGCAATGTTGCGTTCATCGAGATCGAAGACATCGACGCCGGCCGCACCGTGGGCTTCGCACCGAACGACTGAGCAAGCTCAACGTGGGAATGGCGCTCGATGAGCGCCATTCCCACGTTTCTCGAGGTTCAGATCAGACGGCGCGACGACGGCGTTCTGCCAGCCAACGCTTGCGAAGACGACGACGGTCGTCTTCGGCGTAGCCACCCCAGACGCCTGATTCCTGGTTCGTTTCGAGTGCGTACTGGAGACAATCCTCCTGCACGATGCACATGGAGCAGATGGCGATGGCAGCATCGATCTGACCCACGGCTGGACCTGTGGTCCCGACCGGGAAGAACAGCGTCGGCTCGGAGTCGCGGCATGACGCCAGGTCTCGCCAATCGGTTGTGATTGTCGTGAGCACGAATTACTTTCCTTACTTACTTTGTGAGTGTTTGCACAAGGGCACCCGTGATGACACGCGGAGCCAGGGGATTCCCGCAGGAAGGGTACTGTCCTGAGTCGCTCCTGTAAACTGATTTCTGGGGCAAGATTCAATGACTGAGCCCCTTCTCATTGTTGGCCACAGAGGGTGGTCAAGTCGGTTTCCCGACAACACGCTCGCCGGGTTCCTCGCCGCTTCGGTAATGGCTGATGCAATCGAACTTGACATCCGTAGATCTGGTGACGGCAAACTCGTTCTTTCCCATGACCCAACAATTGGCGGTCTGGTCGTCAGCGAGACTGCCTGGTCGGTCCTTGCCGAGATAGACCTCGGCGACGGCCACAAGCCGGCGCTGCTCGACGAAGCACTGGCAGCCCTACCAGACATACCGGTCCAGTTGGAGGTGAAGAACTTTCCGTACCAACCCGGGTTCGAGCCTGATCACCGTCTCGCTCTGGAGGCGGCCGAGAGGACAAGACCCGGAGACACGATCACATCGTTCAACCACGTTTCCCTCGAAGCCGTCCGCCGGGTCTTCCCGGACGTCCCGACAGGTCTGGCAATCAGGCGATTCAGCTTGCTCGATGAAGCCTACGAATACTGCGTGGAGGCAGGGCACAGCGTTTTGGTTCCCGAGGAGATAATGATCGACAAGCCGCTCGCTGTGTCAGCACCGGACGAGATCGAGGTCTTCCCTTTCACCGTCAACGATCCGGATCGGGTGACGGAGTTGGCCGGCTTTGGGGTGTCGGGCATCATTACCGACGACCCGGGACTCATTCGTCAAACCCTCGAGGGCAACCCATGACCATCCAGGAACAGCTTTCAGCCGAACTCGTCGAGGCAATGAAGGCGAAGGACGCTCCGCGCCGGGACGTCATCCGTCAGGTCCAGACCGAGATCGCCACTGCCAGAAGCCAGCCCGACTTCTCCGGAGAGGTCGATGACGCGTTCTGTCAGAAGATCATCGCGTCCTACGTGAAGAAAATGGACAAATCCCGGGCCGAGTACGCCGATCTGGGAGAGCGTGGGGAGGCGATGGCCAACAGGTTGGCCTATGAGGTCGAATACCTGTCGAAGTGGTTGCCGTCGAAACTCGGTGAGGTCGAGACGCAGAGGCTGGTGGCCGGAGCCGTTGCCGAGCTTGCTGTTTCCGGAGACGAGAAAGCGGCCGGTCGGGTGATCGGTCACCTGATGAAGTCTCACGGCAAGGATCTCGACGGTGCTCTCGTCAACAGACTGGTCAAAGAGGAGCTGGCCGGCGGTTGAGGCTGCCCGAATTCGAGCCCATGCTCGCAACCAAGTGGCCGGCGCCCTTTGACGATGAGGATTG
>JAUXMQ010000162.1 GCA_030623125.1 Acidimicrobiia bacterium | reverse complement strand
CGTTCCTCTCCGGATTTGCGTCCGATGGTTGTGATGTCGGCGATTCCACCGCGATCCATGGCCTCTTTGACTGTTGACTCCACGCCCCCAAGCAACAGTCGTGTCACGAGGTGTGTTCCCATCGGTAGGTTGGCAGTCGATGGGCCAGCTAATCGAAGTTGTTGTCACCCTGATCGGGAAAGCGGCTCTTTTCGACCTCGATCGGACGCTGACGGGTCAGGACGGTTTGTCGTTCCCCGAACCACCGGACGACACCAAATCGCCGCCTGAACTGCTGGCACAACGTCTATTCGCGATCGACGACCAGATAGAGAGAGTCCATGTCCTCTCCAACCTGGTGACTGTGACCCGGGCCGGCGAGTGGGACGACGAAGCCCTCGCCGTTGCCACCGACGTTCTCTCCAAACTCCTCGTCTTCTACGAGATCGAATCGCCAGAAGACCGCATCGCACGACTCCGCAACGAGCACTACAACGCGACCATCACCGACATCAGGGCACACGGCCCGGACCTCTGGGTGATCAAGGTCACGCCGGACGAGTCAATCAAGCCGTTCAAGCCCGGTCAGTACACAACGCTGGGCCTCGGATTCTGGGAGCGACGCGCCGACGAGGCGATGGAAGACTTCGAAGACGACCAGGACCAGATCGAGAAGATGGCAAGACGGTCCTACTCGGTCGCCAGTTCGATGGTCGGCGAGGATGGGATACTCGTAGAGGCTCATCCGGCTGACGTCGAGTTCTATGTCGTGCAGGTGCGTCCCGATGAGACGGAGATCCCGGCTCTGACACCTCGGATCTTCAGCCGGTTGATTGGGGATCGCATCTACATGGGCCGCAAGTTCACCGGCCGGTACACCCTCGACGGCGTGCAACCGACCGACAACCTGGTGCTTCTCGCCACCGGGACCGGCGAAGCGCCCCACAACACGATGACGGCCGAACTGCTCAGAAACGGCCACCGGGGCAAGGTCGTCTCAGTGGTGTGCGTCCGTTATCGACGAGACCTTGCGTACACGTCGCAACACGCCACGGTCGAGGGCCGATATCCCAACTACAGACATGTCGCCCTCACCACCCGTGAACCCGAGAACGAGGGGAACAAGCTCTACATCCAGGACCTGATCACCTCGGGCCGGCTCGAGGACGAACTCGGAGCGCCGCTCGATCCGGTCAACACCCACGCCTTCCTATGCGGCAACCCGGCGATGATCGGACTGCCCAGCCAGAGTGATGACGGTTCGCTGCAATTCCCAGAGCGGGTCGGAGTCAGTGAACTTCTTCATGGGAAGGGCTTCACCATCGACCGTCCCAAAGAGCGGGGCAACGTCCACTACGAAGAGTACTGGCGAGACCTTTGAGAGTCGTCGAGACTCTTTCCGTTGCCGCAAAAGGTCATATACGGCGCGCCATACCTTCGGAACGCGACTCGCGGCGCTGGGCCTCGGCTACGGCAATGGCGCTCATGTTGACGACGTCGTTGACGGAGGCGTCGCGTTGAAGGACGTGAACCGTCTTGGAGAGCCCGCTCAGGATCGGGCCGATCACTTCGGCGCCGGCGAGACGGTTCAGCAACTTGTACGACGCATTGGCGGCGGTCAGGTTGGGAAATACCAGAACATTGGCGGTCTGGGACAGTGACCCACCCGGACGTCTCTGCTCGAGCAACTCGCTCACCACTGCGGAGTCGGCCTGCATCTCTCCGTCGGCCGGCACGTCCGGCCGGGCCCTCCTGAACAGCTCCAGCGCCTTGCGCACCCTCGCAGGCTCTGCTCCCCGCGCCGACCCGAAGTCCGAATAGCTGATGAAGGCGACGCGGGGGTCACGGTGAAAGTCCCTCTCCGCGATGTCAACAGCAGCCACCGCGATCTCCGCGAGTTGTTCGGCAGTGGGCTCGATGTTCACCGCACAATCAGCGAAAAAGAAGGGGGCTCCTCCCACGACGACCATGTAGACGGAGGAGACAATCGAGCGCCCCTCCTCGACGTTGAGAACCTGGAGAGCGGGCCTGATCGTCTCCGGGTAGTAGGTGGTGAGACCACCGAGAACGGCGTCGGCCGTGCCCTCTCTCACCATGAGACACGCATACATGTTCGGATCGGCCACCTGCTCCTCGGCGTCATGAAGCGACAGACCCCGGCCCCTGCGCAGCTCCTCGAGCACCACGGCATATCGCAAGCGGTCTGAGTCTGCCGAGACCGGATCGACGACCTCCATCCCCTCGATGGAGATACCGGCGTCCGCGGCGAGAGACTCGATTATCTCCCCGTCGCCCAAGAGAATCGGACTGCCTATTCCCTCATCGGCGACACGTCTCGCCGCCCGAATGATTCTCAGGTCGTGGGCGTGCGGATAGGCCACCCGCTTTGGCTGTTCCATTGCCCGCGTGGTGATCGACATGATCAATCCATAGGAGGCACGGAACCTGGCGTGCAGTTGGTTGCGATATACGTCGAAATCGGTGATCGGAGCACGGGCAAGCCCCTCGTCAACCGCAGCTTTTGCCACCGCTGGGGCGATCGTCCACAGAACTCTCGGATCGAAAGGCTTGGGAATCAGGTACTCGGGCCCGAATGAGAGCCGCTCCATGTCATAGGCGCTCAAGACCGAATCCGGGACAGGCTCCCGGGCGAGATCCGCCAGACCCCTGGCGGCGGCGACTTTCATTCCCTCCGACACACCCCTCGCCCGGACGTCGAGCGCGCCCCTGAAGATGAAGGGGAAGCCGAGAACATTATTGACCTGATTCGGATAGTCGCTGCGACCGGTAGCCATTACAACGTCTTCTCTGGCTGCCTTGGCGTCGGGATAGGTGATTTCGGGGTCGGGGTTGGCGAGGGCGAACACGATGGGCCGGTCGGCCATCGACCGGACCATGTCCTTGGTCACCGTCCCGGCGACAGAAACACCCACGAAGGCGTCTGCACCGACCATGGCGTCATCGAGGGTCCTCGCCTCGGTCTCCACCGCGAACTCGCGTTTGATGTCATTGAGGTCGTCTCTCCCATCGTGGATCACTCCCCGGGAGTCGGTCATGACGATGTTGGCGCGGTCCACACCGAGTTCGATGAAGAAACGCGCGGTAGCCACACCTGCTGCGCCGGCTCCTGAGAAGACAACCCTCGTCTGAGCGATGTCACGTCCGGTGAGGTCGAGTGCATTGAGAAAAGCAGCCCCACTGATGATGGCCGTGCCGTGCTGGTCGTCATGGAACACAGGGATGTCGAGACGCTCACGGAGGGTCTCCTCGATGTAGAAGCACTCCGGGGCCTTGATGTCTTCGAGGTTGATCCCTCCAACGGTCGGTGCAAGCAACTCACAGAAACGGATGACGTCTTCGGGGTCGGGAGCATCGATCTCGAGATCAAAGACATCGATGTCGGCAAACCGCTTGAAAAGCACTGCCTTTCCCTCCATCACGGGCTTTCCGGCCAGAGCACCGATGTTGCCCAAGCCCAAGACGGCGGTTCCATTGGAAACAACGGCAACCAGATTGCCACGATTCGTGTAGCGAAACGCCGCATCGGGATCGTCGGCTATCGCCAGACAGGGCTCGGCGACACCCGGCGTATAGGCGAGACTGAGGTCGGACTGGGTGGCGGTCGGCTTGGTGGAGCGAATCTCCAGTTTTCCGGGACGAGGGTTCTCGTGGTAATCGAGTGCCTCTGAGAACTGTGGTTGTTTGGCCATGGGTCGCACCCTATCGACCTGGCGGCGAAGCGGATTCGGACAACAATTCGCGGGCCATAAATAGCAGTTGGCCCGATCTCGTGGGAGAATCAAGACACACATGCTCGAGACCGATTTGCCTATCTTCCACGACAACGGATACAAGGTGATGGGGGGCTGGCGAGTTGGCCAAACCCCCGAAGACGCCACGACGCGCTCCGGTCTGCTCGTACCCGTCGGAACCAAGGACGGGAATGACGCGCTCGCCCTGGTCGACGTTCTCACCGGTCAGCGTTTCTGGGCCGTTCCTACAGGCGCCTGGCGGTTCATCTGGCCTCCAAACGGCAAGCCCGTCATTG
>JAUXMQ010000177.1 GCA_030623125.1 Acidimicrobiia bacterium | reverse complement strand
GGCAGGTTCTCCTCGTAGTCGTCGAAAAGACTGCGGCACGCTTCGAGGTTCTCCTCGTAGGGCAGGAGGGGAAGCCACTGCGTCAGTATTCGGTTGGCTTCCTTCTGGAGACCGAGATCGATGGTGGTGAAGATCTGGAGACCACCCCCTCCTTCACAGGCGACATCATCGGCCGGACATCCGAAGATCGCCCTTTTGCGCTCTTCGTTGGTGTCTCCGAGAAAGGCGAACTCGTCGTTGTTGAGCAGTTCCCGCTTCACTTCGGCGACCACGTGGTCGGCCTCGCCGCGACGGAGCGGGGCATCGATGACATCCAGGGGTTCACGGGTCGCCCTGAGGGCCTCGGTCTCGGTGATCCAGCCCTCCTCCTCCATCTGGACGATCACGTCGTTGCGACGATCCAGGGTGAACTCGGGACGAGTACGCGGGTTGTATAGAGACGGGTTGCGGACCAGGACCGCCAGGGCGGCAGCCTCATGGATCCCGAGATCATCGAGGTCCTTGCTGAAGAACTCCCTGGCCGCCGTCTGGATTCCATAGGCACCGGACCCGAAGTAGACCGAGTTCATGTAGAACTCGAGGATGCGCTCCTTGGAGAAACGGCGCTCCAGTTCGGCCGAGACGAACGCCTCGTTGACCTTGCGGCGAACGGTGAGCTCGCTGCCCACGAAGGCGTTTTTGACGACCTGCTGGGTGATGGTCGATCCGCCTCGAGTGGTGTCGTATATCAGATTGTCAAAGGCGGCCGAGGCGACAGCGGAGAAGTCGACACCTTCGTGGTTGAAGAAGTCGGCGTCCTCGGCGGCGAGGATGGCGTAGACGACGGTCTCGGGGACGTCCTCGTATGGGACCGGCTCCGAGTTGCGGCCATCGTGCAACTCGTCGAGGACCTCGCCGGAGTCTGCATATATACGGCTGACACGGCTCAAGTCGGGGAGGGTGAGTTCCATGGCCGCCGTTTCAGGCACCCACTCGCTCTGAAGCTCCTCGAACGTGCCGTACGCGGAGTTTGCTCCCAGAAACGCGAAAAGGCCGACCCAGCCGGAGAGGAGGAGGGACATAGAGAGGAGGGTGGCCAGGGCGCCAAACCAGCGACCTCGCCTTTCCCTTGCCTCGATTTGGTGAATGAGGGCTTTCCTGGCCATGACTTAGATACTGGACACTCAGGTATTCGACGTCACGGGGAGTCGGCGAGTTCCCGACCTACGATCCCCGGGACTGTAAGGATACAAAGGGTATGGCCCAATCTCGTCGCACTTCGAGTGACATTGAGATAGACACCGTCTATTCCGATCCGCCTGACCCCGACCTGATCGGGGAGCCGGGGGAGTTTCCATTCACGCGTGGCCCATATCCGAGCATGTATCGAGGTCGACTGTGGACCATGCGCCAGTACGCCGGATTCGGTAACCCGGAGGAAACCAACCGCCGGTTCAAGGATCTTCTCGAGGCCGGGCAAACCGGTCTCAGCATCGCCTTCGATCTTCCGACTCAGATGGGTCTCGACTCGGACAATCCTCTTGCAGAGGGAGAGGTGGGCAAGGTCGGAGTCGCCATCGACTCACTCGACGACATGCGCCGGCTTCTCGACGGGATTCCCCTCGATGAGGTTTCGACCTCGATGACGATCAATTCGACCGCGCCGATTCTGTTGTTGCTCTATCAACTTGTCGCCGAAGAGCGCGGTATCGACGCCGACCAGCTCCGGGGAACGATCCAGAACGACATTCTCAAGGAGTACGTTGCGAGGGGCACCTACATCTACCCGCCCCGACCGTCGATGCGGCTCATCACGGATGTGTTTGGCTATGCCGACGAGCACCTGCCGCAATGGAACACGATCTCGATCAGCGGATATCACATCAGGGAGACCGGAGCCAACGCGGCACAGGAGGTTGCGTTCACCATCGCCAACGGTCTTGCCTATGTGAAGGCGGCGATCGACGCAGGTCTCGACGTTGACGTTTTTGCTCCAAGACTCTCCTTCTTCTGGAACAGTCACAACGACTTCTTCGAGGAGGCAGCCAAGTTCCGAGCGGCCCGGCGGATCTGGGCCCGGCATATGCGCGACGAGGTAGGGGCAAAGAATCCCAAGTCGTGGGCCATGCGATTTCACACCCAGACCGCCGGTTCGACCCTGACCGCCCAGCAGCCGCTCAACAACATCGTCCGAACCACGATCCAGGCCCTCGCTGCCGTAATGGGAGGCACCCAGTCGCTGCACACCAACTCGTATGACGAAGCCGTGGGTCTGCCCACCGACGAGAGCGCTCTCGTAGCCTTGCGCACACAGCAGGTGATAGCTCACGAGTCGGGTGTTGCCGACACGGTCGATCCGCTCGCCGGCTCGTATTTCGTCGAGAGGCTCACCAACGAACTCGATTCCAAAGCAGAGGACTTGCTCACCCAGCTCGCTTCCATGGGCGGTGCAATCGTCGCTATCGAGGAGGGGTGGATGCAGGGCCAAATCGAAGACTCCGCCTACCGCGATGCGCAACGGCAGGGGAGTGGTGAGTCGGTCGTCGTCGGAGTCAACCGATTCATATCCGACGAGTCAAAGCCCATTCCGGTGCTCGACATCGACCCGTCCCTCGAGGAGTCACAGAAGGAGTCGGTGAAGGCCTGGCGAGCCGGGCGGGATCAAGACGGTGTCACACTGGCTCTCTCAAAGGTTGGCGAAACGGCGGCTACCGAAAAGAACCTGATGAGCGTGATCAAGGATGCGCTGGCAGTCGGGGCCACCGTCGGCGAGATCTCCGACTCGCTTCGAGAGGTCTTCGGGGTCTACCGACCAACGGGGTAGGTCACTACCGTCCCGGCAAGTCATGAGTGACATCCAAACCCATCTGCTGATCGTTGGAGGGGGCCCTGCCGGCACCCAGGCGGCGACGACCGCAGCAACGAAGGGTGCCCGGGTGACGCTGATCGAGAAGGACATCGTCGGCGGCGCTGCCCATCTGTGGGATTGCATTCCGTCGAAGACGATGGCGGCCAGCGCCTTGAGGCACACGTCGGTTCGCAACGCCGTCAAGCTCGGGTTGGTCAACGATCCCGGTCGGGTCGATCCGAAGGTTCTTGCCGATCGGATCACTGAGATCACGGCAGATATCAACACCACCTTGATCAATCTGCTCGACTCTCAGGAAGTCGACATCATCAGAGGAACCGGTCGGTTCATCGGTGCACACGAGGCGATTGTCGAAACCGTCGATGGCGATCGGAGGATCAGTTTCGACAAGGCGCTGATCTCCACCGGGTCGGCTCCCCGTATTCCAGATTGGGCAGAGGTGGATCGCGAGCGGGTGTTGACCACGAGAGACTGTTACAACCTTCCCGAGGTGCCGAAACACGTTGTTGTGATTGGCTCGGGGGTCACCGGTGTCGAGTTCACCCACATCTTCGAGAGCATGGGGGCCGATGTCAGTCTGGTGGTCTCCCGTCAGCAGATTCTTCCTCACCGGGATCCCGAGGTTGCTGCCGTACTCGAGGAAGACTTCCTGGAGAGGGGAGTCCATCTTGTCATCGGGGCTCGCGCCGAGTCGATCGACCTGACCCCGGATGGAGTCTCTGTGGTCTGCAACGACGGTCGGGTCATCAGCGGGTCGCACGCACTGCTCGCCGTCGGCTCCGTGCCCCTGACCGACGACCTGGGGCTCGACGCCGCCGGTGTCGACACCGATCACGGGTATGTCCCCGTGGACGAGTACCTGCGTACCTCGGTGCCCCACATCTACGCCGCCGGTGATGTCACCGGCCAAATGCCTCTGAGCTCTGTCGCATCGATGCAGGGACGCAAGATCGCCCGCCACGCCCTTGACCTCCCG
>JAUXMQ010000010.1 GCA_030623125.1 Acidimicrobiia bacterium | reverse complement strand
GGCCCCGGCGTCGACGTGGCGCTCCTCGCAGACGCGGTACAGGCGGTGCGTGGCAAGCTGTTCATCCTCGGTGGGGGATGGGACACGCTCTGGGTTCAGAGATTTCCTGCAAGACATCCCAGCCTAGCCATTGGACTGCGACTCCGGGTTCCGGTTTCCTGGGCCAGCGACAGTCTCAAACTCACGGTCGAGCTGCAAGACGCAGACGGTCACCCGCTCCTACCGCGCCCGCTTTCACACTACATAGCGATGCCGTCGAGCACGCAGCATCCGCCCAACGCATCCGACTTCGGTCTGATCCGTTCGTTCACCTTCAACAATCTGATGTTCGAGAGGGAAGGTTCCTACTCGTTTGTGATCTCCGTGGATGACGAGCCGGTCTCCAGGCTTCGATTCTCCGTGCGAGCCCGGGTTCTCAGAACCCAGCCGGAACCGGACTAGGAGCCATTCCGTCTAACCCCGGGTTTGCATAAAGTTGATACCTCCATACCGTTACATGGTCTTTGGGGCGCGCAATCAGTCCCGGTCTTCTTCCAGAATCCCACGGAGGCTTCATGCTGTTCAGAACCATCAGGCGCCTGGCTGCGTTTGTCGCGGCGTTGGCGGTCGGTTTCATCGTGGTTGTCCCGGCACCGCCGGCACAAGCCCACTCTGATGCCACTGCGCCGTTTGAGATTCGGTTCCCCCAGGAGACCGACAAGACGAGCTTCTCCAACGATTGGGGCGCGCGCCGATCTGGGGGCCGCAGGCACATCGGAACTGATCTCATCGCGGACGCCAAGATGACCGAGGTGTACGCTGCTGCCGACGGTGTTGTGGTCAAGGTGAACGAGAGCCCTCGAGCCGGTCGTTATCTGATCATCGAACACGCCGAAGGCTGGGAGACCTACTACATCCATCTCAACAATGACGGCTTTGACGACGACAGCGGCGAAGGCCCATGGACACTGACCCTGGCGCCAGGTGTCGAGGAAGGCGCCTCGGTCGAGGCCGGTCAACTCATCGGTTGGGCCGGCGACTCCGGCAACGCGGAGGGCAACTCGCCCCACACCCACTTCGAGCTTCGTCTCAACGGACGACCGTTGAACCCATATCCGTATCTCGAAGCCGCGTTTGAACGGGATCATGCGGACCTGCTGCGGAAGATGCAGACCCTGCTCAACCAGATTGACGGTTCCGTTCAGATCGTCTGAGCGTCGTCCAACGCAACGACCTTCTCAACAAGCTCGGGATCGTCGGGATCCACCCTGACGACCTCCCTGGTTGGAGTTCGTGGGTGTTCAGCGTGCGAGACCCATATGACCCGGGTCACCTCCGAGTTGGCCACGGCTCTTGCCCAGCCGCGAAGAACATCGTCGACGGTTTGGGCGAAGGATCGCTCCCGGTCGTCCATGGCTGCTTCGACGATGAGTATGGCCGAGAAGCACCGGGTAGATGCCGTCTCCACATGACTCTCGTCAGAGACATCTCCGAGGGCTACCTTGAAGCCGCTCCTCTTCAGTTGCGCACAGACGCTCTCATCGGAGACGAACGCCCTGATCTCACGATCCGGCTCAGCCAGGCCATCGAGGATGGCCTGACCAGCGGAAGTGTCTGCACCTACAACGATCACCGGCACGGCACGAAACCTACATGACCATGAGACCTTTCCCCATCGAAAACGGTCGAGTACAATCCCACTACCGTGATAGTGTTAATTCATCGGGCGTCGTTATCGAAGCCCCAAAACAGTTCCTTTTGAGGTGGGTTTCCATGGCCACAGTTGATATTGATCTAGGCGGCTACCAGCTCGGCTGGCACGACGAGGTCGAACTTGCTTTCGAGCCTCGCAGGGGACTGGACGAGGACGTCATTCGCGACATGTCTGCCATGAAAGGCGAGCCCGAATGGATGCTCGACTTCAGGCTGAAGTCGTATCGGCGATTTCTCAGCAAACCCATGCCCAAATGGGGTGGAGGTGGTGCCCTGGACGACATCGACTTCGACAACATCTACTACTACGTCAAGCCGGAGGGTGAGCAGCAAAAGGACTGGGACATGGTTCCCGAGTCCATAAAGGAAACCTATGAGAAGCTCGGCATCCCCGAGGCCGAACGTAAGTACCTGGCGGGGGTTACCGCGCAATATGAGTCGGAGGTTGTGTACCACCGCAACCGTGAGGATCTCGAGGAACTCGGTGTGCTCTTCACAGACATGGACACCGCACTGCGCGACTACCCGGACATCGTCAAAGAGCACATGGGGACGATCATCCCGCCCAGCGACAACAAGTTTGCCGCACTCAACTCGGCCGTTTGGTCCGGTGGCTCCTTCATCTATGTGCCGCCCGGCGTTGAGGTCGATCAGCCTTTGCAGGCCTATTTCAGGATCAACTCGGAGAACATGGGCCAGTTCGAACGGACGCTGATAATCGTCGACGAGGGCGCCTACGTGCATTACGTCGAGGGTTGCTCGGCACCGACGTACAGCACCGACTCGTTGCATTCAGCCGTTGTCGAGATCATCGTGAAGGAGGGTGGCCGCTGCCGCTACACGACGATTCAGAACTGGTCGAACAATGTTTTCAATCTGGTTACGAAGCGGGCCGCCGCCTACCGAAACGCCACCATGGAATGGGTCGACGGAAACTTGGGAAGCCGCCTCACTATGAAGTATCCGGCGGTGTGGCTCATGGAGCCCGGCGCACACGGAGAAGTGCTCTCCATCGCTTTTGCGGGCGAGGGTCAACATCAGGACGCCGGCGCCAAGATGGTTCACGTCGCTCCCGACACCACCTCCACGATTGTTTCCAAGTCGATCTGCAAGGATGGCGGTCGCGCCGGCTATCGCGGTCTTGTCAGAGTGGAGCCCGGAGCGGAGAACGCCAAGAGTTTTGTGCGCTGCGATGCCCTGATCCTCGACGACAAGAGCAGGTCGGATACCTATCCCTACATGGAGATCGAGGAGAACGACGCCGAAATCGGTCATGAGGCGACCGTTTCCAAAGTCGGTGAGGAGCAACTGTTCTATCTGATGTCGCGGGGTCTCACCGAAGAAGAGGCAACGTCGATGGTCGTTGCAGGGTTCATCGAGCCGATCATCAAGGAACTGCCGATGGAGTACGCGGTGGAGATGAACCGGCTGATCGAGCTCAACATGGCGAAGGCCGGAGCGGTGGGATAGCCATGCCTTGTGGAAGGCCTGAGTGACTCAATGATGGCCAACCCATTGGAGGCTGGTCGGCTGATGTAGGTTGGGCTGGTGGGGATTCGTCTCGGGCTTCAATTGTGGAACCAGGTCTTCTCTTGGTCTGAGGCTCGTGATGCTGCAAAGAGGGCTGAGTCGTTGGGTTATGACCAGTTGTGGACGTGGGAGCATGCGTTGGCGGTAATGGGGGACCCTGATCAGGACACGTTCGACGCTTACACGTTGTTGTCGGCGTGGTCACAGGTCACCTCGCGGGTCGAGTTGGGGGTGCTGACTGGAGCGAACACCTTCTGGAATCCGGGCCTATTGGCCAGGAAGGCGACAACTTTGGATCACGTCTCGGACGGTCGGGCAATTCTGGGTCTCGGAGCCGGCTGGTTCGAAGCAGAGCACACCGCGTTCGGATTGGAGTTCGGTTCTGGCTTCGGTGACCGTCTCTCCTGGTTGGACGAGTCGGTGGCTGCGATCAGGTCGTTGCTCGACGGCGGATCTGTCACATCACCCGAAGGTGGCCGTTATACGATGGTCGGTGCTCGGCTTCACCCGTTGCCGGTGAGAGATCGACTGCCAATTCTGATCGGTGGTGGCGGTGAGCGGAAGACCCTGCGGACCGTGGCTCGATATGCCGACATCTGGAACTGGGTGGGCCACAGGGACCTTGACCGGATGAGAGACAAACACCGAGTGTTCGAACAACGATGCGAAGAGGCCGGACGCGACCACTCAGAAATCGAACGATCAGCCTTCTTTAGTCCGGTCATAAGAGACACTGAAGAAGAAGCGTTGTCATTCTTCCGCAGCCAGATCGCAGCGAACAAGCTCGAAGAATCCGTTCTCGACGAAGCCGACATTTACGTGACCACACCGGAGAGAATCACCGAACTCATGGTCGCCTGGAAGGAGATCGGGGTGACCAACTTCATCATCGAAGTCGCAGCGCCATTCGACTTCGAAACAGTCGAACGGTTCGCCGACGAAATACGCCCAGCCGTCGAAACCGCTTAAGCCCTTCTCAACTCACGAAAGAGCATATGCGACGCCCTGACGCCGATGACTCGGTGACACCGCGGCATCAATTGAGCGACAGACCACTAGACGTTGCTGCGGCCCACCACGAAGCCGAGGACGAGACCGCCCACAGCTCCCCAGACCACTGAGAAGTCATCGCCTATGGCGTAGATCGAAGGAGCCCCGGCAATTCGGAAGATCGCCGATAGGGCGATGCCACCGATGACACCCATGAGAATGGTCCCGAACAGGCTGTCGGCGCTGGCCAAAAACCCACCGATCAGACCAGCTACCCCACCGACACCCCCAATTATGAGAAGTGCCTCCACTGTCGAAGCGTCTATGAACATGGCGTCAGGCTAGGCCGAAATTGCCTTTTCCTCGACAATGTCCGAGATCCGGAACTGAACCGACCTTCCCGAGAGGCCGAAGGGTTCTGTGAGGAGGAGGACGATCGTGGTCGGTCCCCTGCTCACGATGTGACCGGTGTAAGTGTGCAAACCGTCAGGGTCTTTGGTGATGAACGTTACGACCATCTCTTCTTCTCCGACTCCCTCTATCGGCAAAAGGTTGCCAATTCCGTAGGCCGGATGTCCATACTTGCCCGAGACATGTCAGAACCAAGGTTTATTCATCCGTTAACACGGCTCGTCTAGCTTCGAAGAACGTGCGTTTACTCGTAGTGGAAGACGAACCCGATCTCGCAGATGCGATCGCCCGCGGATTGCGACGCGACGGCCATGCCGTTGACGTTGCCCATACCGCGCTCGAGGCCGACATCAAGCTTCGCTCCGCCGGCTACGACCTTGCCCTTCTCGACTGGAATCTTCCCGATGGGTCGGGCCTCCAACTCTGTCGGGGACTCGTGTCGGGCGAGCTTCCGACCCTTGAAGGTGGCCGCCCCCGCATCCTGATGCTGACAGCGCGAGATGAGGTAGAAGACAGAGTGGCCGGTCTGGACTCGGGCGCCGACGACTATCTGGTCAAGCCCTTTGCGTTCGATGAGTTGTCTGCCCGGGTCAGA
Source organism: Acidimicrobiia bacterium (assembly GCA_030623125.1). Classification (GTDB taxonomy): domain Bacteria; phylum Actinomycetota; class Acidimicrobiia; order Spongiisociales; family ZC4RG35; genus SZUA-217. Next base: position 6,212 of record JAUXMQ010000010.1, on the reverse strand, counting down.
GCATTGCTTCGCCGCGAGCCCGACGTCGACCCGGTTCTCGAGGTCGGCCCGCTCGTCATGGACCACGCGAGGTTCGTAGCGACACGCCACGACGTCCCACTCGATCTCACCGCCAAGGAGTTCGCTCTTCTTCATTACTTCATGGCCCATGCCGGCATTGTCTTGGGTCAGGAGCATCTGCTCGAGCACGTATGGGACGAGATGACCGATCCGCTCACCAACGTCGTTCGGGTGACCGTCAGCAATCTCCGCAAGAAACTCGGGGACCCGCCGCTGATCACAACCGTCGCCGGCCGCGGTTATCGGCTAGAGGAATAGTGCGACGCACTACTAGCTGGCAGTCGATTCGGTTCCGTCTCTCAGTTCAGTACTCCGCGGTGGTATTCGGCCTTGGCGGAGCGGTCCTCGGTGTGGTGTACCTGGCCTTGCGGCAGTGGCTTCGATCACAAACGATGACGACCGTGATCGTCACCGGTCAGAGGGTGGTCCTCAACGATGGCCGCATCGTGATCATGCCGCGTTTGGAGGAGATCGAGGTGCGGGCGATCGAGTATGTATACAACGAGCTCGTCCTCAATCGTGTGGCCCAGTTCACGATCATCGCTCTGGTAGTGCTCTTCCTGTTGAGCATCGCTGTGGGCTGGATCATGTCCGGCCGCTTTCTCAAGCCGGTCGAGGAGATCACCACCGTTGCGCGAGAGATCCAGGCATCGGATCTCTCGCGGAGGATCGACCTCGATGGTCCCGATGACGAACTGACTCGTTTGGCGAACACCTTCGACGGGATGCTGGAGCGACTCGACCGGGCTTTCACCAGCCAGAGGAGGTTTCTGGCGGACACCAGTCATGATCTGCGGACGCCTCTGGCCGTGATTCGCTCCAACGTCGAGATTGTCGCCGGCGACCCCGACGCGCAGATCGCTGATTGGGAGAAAGCCGGCGGGATCATCAAGCGGAATGCTGTCAAGATGTCCCGGATGATTGATGACCTGTTGGCAGCGGCGCGTCTCCAGTCCGGTCAGGCTCAGTCGGTGACCTTGGATCTGGCCGATCTGGTCGAAGCAAAGGCTGCCGAGTTCGAGCCTGTCGCGCTGGAGAAGGAACTGGTGGTGGTCTCTGTGGTCAACCCGACTTTGATCAAGGGTGTCGAGGTGTCCCTCGACCGCGCTCTTTCCAATCTCCTGGACAACGCGCACAGGGCTGCGCCGACCGGCTCGACGATTGTCGTGGGGTGTGGTGTGAGCGAGGGCTGGGCGTGGCTGGGAGTGGAGGACCAAGGGCCCGGATTGCCGAGCGAGGCTGAAGGCGCCCGGGTCGGATTGGGGCTATCGATAGTCACTCAGATTGCCGAAGCACATGGTGGGGCACTCTCCTCGTTTTCCGGTAAGGAGGAGGGCGCCACCATGGTGGTGTGGATTCCCACCGAGCAAGCGGGAGAAGCGCCGCCGGGTGTCTCGCCATTTACCAACGTTTAACGGAAGATTTAGGGTCCGCTTAATGGTTGGCTCATACGCTGGTGACCGCCAGGAGGTCAAAGATTGAGCATTGAATCACCGCCGACAGGTGGGTCAAAGAAGAAGAAGGGACGCGGTATCGGGTCGTCACTTCTCTATTTCGCCGGTGTTGCCGCCCTGGTCGCGGGCATCTACTGGATTGACCCTCCAACATCGGACACGACTGGTGACGTCGATGTCGCAACAGCTACCGCCGACACGACCACCACGACGTTCGAGCGGGTTCAGGTTGATGTGCCCAGTTATGTCCCCGGTGAGGAGCCAATCGCCGATGCCGCCGACGTGATTCTCCCTTCGGTCGTCCATATCCAAACCTCGTTCGGACTTGGATCAGGTGTAATCTACGACAGCAGCGGCCTGATCATGACGGCTGCCCACGTGGTCGGTGACGACGAGACGGTGAGCATCCGATTTGCCAACGGCGAGCAGATAACTGGCGCGGTGGTCGGCGCTGTTGCCGAAGTCGACATCGCTGTGATCCAGGTCGACAAGACCGGCATTCCGGCTGCCGTGTTCACGCTCGAGAAGCCCCGCGTGGGTCAACTGGCCGTTGCAATCGGCAGTCCGTGGGGGCTTGAGTCGACGGTAACGGCAGGAATCGTCTCGGCTATCGACCAGACGAACTGCGGGTTCGCGTCCTGTGTATCGATGGTGCAGACCGATGCTGCGATAAATCCAGGAAACTCCGGTGGGCCGCTTGTGGATCGCAACGGTCAGGTGGTGGGCATCAATGTTTCGATCTTCACCGAGTCCGGCGCCAACGACGGTGTCGGGTTCGCCGTTCCCGCCAAGATCGCAATGGACTACGCCGACAGCATCGTTTCCGGAGAGTCAATTGAGACGGCCTTCCTCGGCGTGACCGGAGAATTCGTGTCAGAGGGCCAGGCGGGGGCATTGATCACCGAGGTGATACCGGGTACTGCCGCAGAGGAGGCAGAGATCGAAGTCGGCGATGTCGTCATCGCAATCGATGGCGTCGAGATCCAGGGCATCGATGATCTCGCCGCCCAGGTTCGCGCGCATCGTCCAGGTGAGGTCGTTGACCTGGTCCTGATCCGTGACGGTGAGGAGCTTGTCCTCGTAGTCACACTTGGAGTTCGGGGCGACGACGACCTGAGTTGAGGTCGACGGCAGTCATCTCTCTCCTGCACTAGGGTCACACCTACCTGCCACTACCGGCAGATGCTCTGAGGGCCAGCGAAGTCGGTTAGAACCCGGTGCTGTCCCGCAACTGTGAAGGCCTCCTTCGGTCTGCGACCGAAGCAGGTATGAGCCAGGTCGCCTGACCTCGGAGCCACGTGAATGTCTCGGATGAAGACGGCACCGTGCGCTCAGGGAAGCCACACCTCTTCATCCTCCAGATCGGAGGATGTTTTTTGTGAGAAGGACCGCACTTATCGCGGCACTGCTGCTGACAGCCACGGCGTGCGCAGCGGATGCAACGACCTCGACGACCGCTGAGACCGCACAGGAGTTTCCGGTCACGGTCGAAGCCGACAATGGATCGGTGACCATCCAGACTCGGCCCGAGGCCATTATCTCGTTGTCGTCGACGGCAACCGAGATGCTCTTCGACATCGGAGCCGGTCCTCAGGTGATAGCGGTCGACGATCAGTCCAACTTTCCCCAAGCAGCGCCGATGACCGACCTTTCGGGATTCACGCCGAATCTCGAGGCGATCCTCTCTCTCCAGCCCGACCTCGTGGTCGTCTTCTTCGATCCCGGTGAGCTGATCACGGGTCTGGAGGCGGCCGGGATCCCGGTCCTCAGCCAAGGATCCGCCTTCACGGTCGATGACGTGTATCGGCAGATCGAGGCTCTCGGGAAGGCGACCGGAAACGTGGAAGGCGCCGCTGCCTCCAACTCCGCCATCCAGGCCGGTCTCGAAGCTGCTGTCACCGCGTCGGGCGACCTTGGAGAAGGGGTGACCTACTACCACGAGATCTCCTCGGACTTCTACACCGCCACCTCGTCGACCTTCTTCGGGGAGATCTACGGCCTGTTCGGAATGGAGAACATCGCCGACCCGGCGGATGCCGACGGGTCGGCATTCGGATTCCCACAGATCTCCTCGGAATTCATAGTGACCTCAGATCCCGAGATCATCTTCCTTGCCAACGTCTTCTACGGTGAGAGCGCCGAGACCGTGTCGCTGAGACCCGGATGGAAGGTCATGTCAGCAGTGCGCAATGGTCACATCGCGGAACTCGACTCCGACGTGGCGTCGCGAGGCGGTCCGCGAATTGTCGAATTCGCCGAATCTATCTCCAATGCGCTTGCGGAGTTTGCATCAGGTTGATATCACTGTCCCCGTCCAGCACGTCGGCGCGATCTTCGCGCCCGGGATGGATTGCCATCTCCACAGGCGTGTCGGCTGTGGTCGCCGCGGCCGGAGCGGGTCTGTTGGTCGGGCCGGCCGACATCGATGTCTGGAGTGTCTTGCTCGCCATAGGCGACGCTCTGCCTTTCATTGAGATCGACCACGGGTTAACCGAGGTGGAGCACACCGTTCTCTTCGAGATCCGGTTCCCGAGGGTCGTTCTCGGTGGACTGGTCGGCGCGATATTGGCGGTGGCAGGAGCGGCGTATCAGGGCGTGTTTCGGAACTCCCTCGCCGACCCTTACCTGTTGGGAGTTGCCGCGGGAGCCGGACTGGGGGCGACCTTGGCCTTTGCCAGGTCGGGAGACAGCGGGTTCATCGCGCCCCTCGCCTTCGCTGGAGGGCTTGTCGCGGTTGCAGTGACTTACGGCCTGGGGCGGTCGGTGGGCGGAAGGACAACCACCTCGTTGATTCTCGCAGGCGTCGCAGTGGCCGCTTTTGCCACTGCCATCCAGACATACCTTCTCCAACGCAATGTCGAGACCCTCCGGGAGGTTTATTCGTGGATCCTCGGCCGGCTTGTGACGGTTGGATGGGGGGAGGTGATGACGTTGCTGCCGTACGCGGTTGTGGCGTCTGCGGTCCTTCTTGGCACTCGCCGTTTGCTCGACGTTCTCGGCATTGGTGACGAAGAGGCTTCGGCGCTGGGGTTGAATGTGAGCAGGGTTCGTTGGATCGTTGTCATCGCGGCGACCCTTGCCACCGCCGCAGCCGTCTCGGTCAGTGGCCTCATCGGCTTTGTGGGCATCATCGTCCCGCACACGGTGAGGATCTTCTTCGGGTGGAGCTACCGGGTTATCGTGCCCCTGTCTCTCTTGTTTGGTGCGGCGTTCCTGATGTTCGCCGATGTGGCGGCGAGGACAATCGTGTCTCCGGCGGAGCTGCCGATCGGAGTGGTCACGGCCTTCTTCGGCGCACCATTCTTCGTTCTCGTCCTCCGGACGATGAGGGGGCCCGGATGATCGTCTGGGAATCCGTCGAGGTGACCTACGGATCGACCCGGGTTCTCGGTCCGGTCAGCTTGGAAGTTCAGAGCGGCGAGTGGCTGGGTCTCATCGGTCCCAACGGTTCTGGCAAATCGACCATGCTGAAGGCAGCCCTCGGCCTGGTCGAGCATGGTGGGCGGGTGTCGCTCGGCAACGGCGATCGTCGACCGGGTCTGGACATCGCCTGGATGCCACAACGCCCACGGATGCCCGAGGAGATGGGAATGGATGACTATGTGATGCTGGGTAGGACCCCACACATCGGATATCTCAGCAGTGAGGGAAAACACGACCACGACACGGTTCAGTTGGCGCTGAAGAAACTGAATCTGGAGGAGTTGGCGAACAGGCCTCTCGGAACCCTGTCAGGTGGAGAATCGCAGAGAGCCGTTCTTGCCAGGGCCCTTGCCCAGGAAGCGCACATCTTGTTGCTCGACGAGCCGACGGCGAGCCTCGATGTCGGTCATGCCATCGATGTCCTCGAGGTAGTCGATGAGTTGCGCAAGCTGGAGGGCCTCACTGTTGTCACTGCGGTTCACGATCTCACGCTGGCAGGAAGATTTGCCGATCGTCTGGTTTTGCTGGCCGATGGGCTCATCCAGGCGGACGGCCCACCCCACAGCGTGCTCACCGAAGAGAATCTGACGTCTCACTACGGTTCTGGGATACGGGTTGTCCATGACGAGGATGGTCCCAACGTCATACCCACGAGGCGATCGAATGACTGATCACGAAACCCCTCCAACCGAGACCCCTTCCACGGGGAACGTCAGAGAGCCGTCCCTCGTCTTGATCAACACCGGCGACGGCAAGGGCAAGTCGACCGCGGCGTTCGGGACTGCGATGCGTGCCGTCGCCAGGGGCTGGAAGGTCGTGGTCATCCAGTTTCTCAAGTCGGGGGACTGGAGTGTTGGGGAGGAGAAGATCGGGCGTCAGATCGGGATCGAGTGGTGGGTCCTCGGGGACGGTTTCACCTGGGATTCCGATGATATGGACGAGTCTCAGGCGATCGCTCGAGAAGCATGGCAAAGCGCAAAGGTGAAGATCGAGTCAGGCCGATACGACCTGATCGTTCTTGACGAGGTGACCTACCCGATCAATTGGGGCTGGGTTGATGTGGCTGAGGTTGTCTCTTCGATCCGCAGCCGGCCGGAAAAGGTCAACATCATTCTCACCGGACGCGACGCCCCGGAGGAACTGGTGGAGATCGCCGACACGGTCACCGAAATGACGAAGATCAAGCATGCTTTCGACCGTGGTGTGATGGCTAGACGGGGAATCGACTACTAGAAAGGCCACTGAGAGCTTGTGGCCGGGGCGCTAGGGCACCGT
>JAUXMQ010000119.1 GCA_030623125.1 Acidimicrobiia bacterium | reverse complement strand
GAGGGCCCGCGTGCCCAGACAACGGTGGCGGTGACGAACGGCTGGTGCTGCCGACTCAGTTCGCCGGCCAGCTCCAGCAGCTCCCGGTTCATCCCCCGTCTGCCTCCTGCATCGCATGCCAGACGCGGTCTGCCGTCATGGGCATCTCGACATTCTGGACCCCCATGTGCTGCAAAGCGTCAACCACTGCGTTGACATACGCCGCTGGAGATCCGACCGTCGCTGACTCACCCACACCTTTGGCGCCTATCGGATGGTGTGGTGATGGTGTGACGGTTTCACCCAGTTCGAACCGCGGTGTCTCCCATGCGGTGGGAACCAGATAGTCCGTGAAGTTAGAACCCAGGCAGTTTCCAGTCTCATCGAAAGTGATGTGCTGCATGGATGACATGGCGAAGCCCTCGGTGAGACCCCCTTGGATCTGGCCTTCGACGATCATCGGATTGATCTTCACACCACAGTCGTCGACAGCGACCATACGTCTCACTTTCCACTGGCCACTTTCCGGATCGACGTCGACGACAACGATGTAGGTGCCGAACGGGTAGGTCATGTTGGGTGGGTCGTAGTAGTGGACTCCTTCAAGCCCGGCCTCAACGTTCGGTGGGGGGTTGGTATAGGCAGCGAAAGCGATGTCCTGTATCGAGACAGAACTCTCTGGATCCCCGGCTACGAAGAACTTGCCAGTTTCCCACTCGAGATCCTCTTCGGATGCTTCGAGCAGGTGGGCCGCGATCTTCCTGGCCTTCTCTCGCAGAGTGCGAGAGATCACCGCCGTGGCCGCACCCGCGACAGGAGTGCTGCGCGAGGCGTAGGTGCCCAATCCGTAAGGAGTGTTGTCCGTGTCACCTTCCACCACTTTCACATCGCCGGCAGGGATGCCGAGTTCCTCTGCCACGATCTGAGCAAACGTGGTCTCATGACCCTGACCCTGCGACTTCACGCCGAGTTTCAGGATTGCCTTGCCCGTCGGATGTACGCGAAGCTCAGCCGAGTCGAACATCTTCAATCCGATGATGTCGTAGTCCTCGCCGTGTCCCGCCCCGACGACCTCGGTGAAACTCGCCATTCCAATACCGACAAGACGACCCTCCTTACGGGCCTCCTCCTTCTCGGCCTGGATGTCGCCGTATCCGACCATCTCCATGGCCTTGCGCATTGCGGTCTCGTAGTCACCGGAGTCGTATACGAATCCGGTCGGCGAGTGATACGGGAACTGGTCGGCCTGGATGAAGTTGTTCGAGCGAAACTCCGCCGGGTCCATACCCAATTCGTAGGCGGCATTCTGGACGAGTCTCTCGATCAGGTATGACGCCTCGGTCACTCTGAAGGAGCATCGATAGGCGACTCCGCCGGGAGCCTTGTTGGTGTATGCGCCCCGGGTAGTGACATATGCAGCCGGGTAGTCGTAGGAGCCGGTGACGATGTGGAAAAGACCTGCCCTGAACTTCGACGGCTGGGCATCGGCATAAAACGCGCCTTCGTCGGCCAGCATGTCGACTCGCAGACCCAGGATCCTTCCGTCGTTGGTGACAGCCAACTCGCCTTTCATGTAGTAGTCACGGGCGAATCCAGTCGAGATCAAGTTCTCGGTACGCGTCTCCACCCACTTGACCGGCTGCCCTATCACCAGGGATGCCGCCGTTGCCACGACGTAACCGGGGTAGATCGGAACCTTGTTTCCGAACCCCCCGCCAATGTCGGGCGAGATGATCCGGATGTTCTGCTCTGCCAGCCCTGCAACCAGAGCGAACACGGTCCGATGGGCGTGCGGAGCCTGCGACGTCATGTACAGCGTCGCCTGACCGGTGGCCGAGTCGACGTCGGCGATTATCCCGCATGTTTCCAGTGGGGCGGGATGGGACCTCGGATAGTGGGTTTCGAGAGAAACAACCTTGTCCGCCTTGGCAAAGGCCGCTTCGGTGAGCGCCTTGTCGCCCGACTCCCACTCGAAGCAGAGGTTCGACGTCTGATCCTCTTTGTCGTCCCGAATCAGAACGGCGTCCTCTTCGAGGGATCGCTGCGGGTTGACGATCGGCTCCAGATCTTCGTATTCGACTTCTACAAGACGGGCAGCGTCTTGTGCGACATAGCGATCTGTGGCGATGACCGCGGCGATCTCCTGTCCCTGGAACCGGACCTTGTCGGTAGCCAACACCGCCTGGGTGTCACCAGACAGGGTTGGCATCCAGGCAAGGTTGTAGCCGGCAAGGAGTTCGCCTGTCACCACGGCGACGACTCCCTCTACTGCCTCGGCTGCCGAGGTGTCGATCGAGATGATTCGTGCGTGAGCAAGGGGGCTGCGGTGAATTGCCATGTGCAGCATCTTCGGAAGGGTGATGTCATCGACGTAATTCCCCCGACCTTCGAGGAAGCGGGCGTCCTCGACCCGTCTTCGGCTGTGTCCGAGACCGCCAATCTCTGAGGATGTGTGAGGCTTGTGTTCGGTTGTCGTCATGAGATCGCTCCCTCGCGTGTCGTTTCAGCGGCTGCCTCAATCGACTTGACAATGTTCATGTATCCGGTGCACCGGCAGAGGTTCCCTGAGATCGCCCAACGAATGTCGTCTTCTGTGGGATCCGGGTTCTCCTCGATCAGGGCGGTGCCTACCAACATCATGGCCGGGGTGCAGAACCCGCACTGCAACCCGTGATGCTCTCGAAAAGCCTGTTGCATCGCCGACAGCTCACCGTTCTGCTTGAGACCCTCCACCGTTGTCACCGATCTTCCGTTTGCCTGAACGGCGAACATGGTGCATGTCTTAACAGGAGTCCCGTCGATGAGGACGGTGCAGACACCACAACTGGTCGTGTCGCAGCCGATATGGGTTCCGGTCAGCCCGAGGTTGGTTCGTATGAAATCGACGAGGAGAAGTCTCGGCTCGACGTCGGCGGTGTGTTCCATTCCGTTGACGGTCACAGTGATGTTCACGACTGACCTCCTTGTGCGATCTTCAGGGACTCGGCGAGACTCCGCTCTGTGAACAATCCGACGATGTGACGCTTGTACTCGGCGGAGCCGCGGGTGTCGGAAGCCGGGTCGCACGCCGCCGACGCGATCCGCCCGGCCTCGGCGAACAACTCGTCGCTTGGGGCCTGGCCGACCAGGGCCGTCTCGGCATCTGTCACCTTCAGGTTGTGGGCGTAGACGGAGGTCAGAGCGATCCCTGCTTTGGTGATACGGTCGTCGACGCCTAGCTCGATATGTGTCGCAACCCCAACCGTCGCGTAGTCCCCGACTTTGCGTTCGAGCTTTTGGTAGTTTCCTCCGCCGCGCTCGTACCGTGGGACGCGGACTTCGGTCAGAATCTCCGTGGGATAGAGCGAGGTCGTGAACATGTCGACCAAGAACTCCTGGATCGAGATGACCCTTGTTCCCCCGGTGTGTTGGGTCCCGTCTGCTCCGGGGTGGAAGTGGGTGACCCCTTCCTTGGACGCCGCGACCACCTCTGCGTCGAGAGCGAGCATGACCGAAGCCCAGTCGCCTTCGGGGTCATGGTGAGCGAGGGAGCCACAGACGGTCCCCAGATTGCGGACGATTGGATCGGCGATCCAGGGCGCCGCCCCGGCCATCAGGTCGTTCTCCTCCTTAATGACCTCTGACCGCACCACGTCGGCGTGACGGGCCAATGCCTGGACTCGAACATGACCATCCTGGATATCGATCGCGTCGAGGCCGGGTACTCGGTTGATATCCAGAAGGGTGGATGGCTCGGCGAAACGCAGTTTCATCATAGGAATCAGGCTCTGCCCCCCGGCGAGGATCTTCACCTCATCGCCGCGTTCTGCCAGAACCGCGAGTGCCTCCTCGAGAGTCTCCGGCGCCAGATAGTCGAATTTGCTGGGATACATGGTTGCTCCTCTGCTGTGAACGATTCGGAACCTACAGGATCGATCTCGCCCGCGCCGGGAGATTCAAATCAGCTCGACCCGTGACGTATTCGAAAATCGACTTACTTGACTGCGACGCTCGATTCGAGAACACGGACCACACCCCGAAGGTCGTTGATGCTGGCAGCCGGCAAGAGGTGATCGATGTAGGGGAGTACGGCCTGCATGCCACGGGTGGCCGGGAGATAGTCGGATCGGGCAGCAAGGGGGTTGAGCCACAGGACACTGTGAACGGATCTGGCCAGTCCGGCCATTTCTGCCGACAGAAGGTTGGGGTCGCCGCAATCCCAGCCGTCGGAGAGCACCATTACGACCGGCCCTCCTCTGACCATGCGACGACTCCACTCCTTGTTCCAGTCCCCGATGGCTTCGCCAATCTTGGTTCCACCCGACCAATCGTCCACGGTTTGGGACATCCGCATCAAGGCGTCGGTTGCGCTGCGCCGCTTCAGGTCTTCCGTTATTCGAGTGAGATGTGTTGAGAATGTGAAGGCCTCGACATGTCTCAGTCTTTGCCGGGCTGCATGGGCGAAGACGAGAAACATCTCGGCATATCTGTCCATCGAGCCGGAGATGTCGGCGATGATGATTAGCGGTCGTTGTCGCACCGTCCGGCGACGCATCTGGATTCTCATCAGGTCGCCCTCGGGTCTTACGGCCTTGTGCAAGGTTCGGCGCATATCCGGGCGTCGTCCTCGCTTCTCGCTGGCCCATCTTCTGGTGCGGACGTCGGACGGTTGCCATAGCATTGTCAGAACGAGCCTTCTTGCCTCCGCCAGCTCCTCCTCGTCCAAGTCGGCAAAGTCTTTGGAGCCGATCCTCTCGATGGCTGATGCTCCCGCTTCTGAATCGACTTCATCAAGCGTGGATTCGCTCAATGACTGGAGCAGGGGTTGAGATCTGGAGGCCTCCGTGAGATTGGAGTGCTGTTCGGCGGTCGCTGCGAAAGAATCGAGCCTCCCGAAGAAGCGATGGAACTCCTCGTCGTACGCCACGCGGTGATTTGGATCGGTTATCGCCATGCAGCGGAGGGCTGCATAGACCTGATCTCGACTGGCGAGATCAACGAGACCAAGAGATCGGGCCATATCTG
>JAUXMQ010000063.1 GCA_030623125.1 Acidimicrobiia bacterium | reverse complement strand
GTTTGAGAGCCGGCCCGTAGCGGCAACGCACAACTTGGCTCTCACCTTCGGCTTCTTGGGTGAGTGTTTAGACGAGTTCGAAAGGGAGACGCGGAAGTCGAATCGGCCCGCGGCGTAGCTCGGACCCAGTCAGGCGACGACCGCTAGCCGAGAGACTCACGGATGTCGTCAGTTGTCAGTGATCCTTCGAATCGGGCGGTGACGACACCTGCCTCATCGACCACGAACACCCAAGGCTCCGACGGAAGATTCCAGTAGTCGGGGCCCAGCGATGGCGCCAGGAACTCGAGCGTTGGCGAAAAGCCGGGAGCGTTGATGTCGGTATAGACCTCGACGTGGATGTAATTGGCGTCGGGAAACTCTGCTTTGGCGTCTTTGACGATATTCAGCGTTGGCCCGCACGTAGACGATCTGCACCACGCAGGAGTGGAGAACACGATGACGCTCTTCTTGCCAGAAGAGAAAGCCTGCTCCATTGTCATCTGATAGAAGTCTTCATCCGGCTCAGGGTCAGTCGTCAGGTCGGCAAGAGGTTTGGTTGCAAGAGTGTCGATGGGTGCCACGGGGGCCACGTCGCCCACGCTGGGGGCGAACGTAGGGTCGAGCACCTGAAACTGACCCGGCTCCAACTTCGGCCCGTTTTCCGGGATGACGCTGATGGTCCAAATACCCGTACTCGTGATGTCGGCTTCAACCTTGTACAGGCCGACCACGTCCTCTATCAGCCACATCCACTCCGCTTCATAGCGCTCGACTTCTCCAGCGGAATTCGCGACTTCAACCGATATGGGCTCGTCGGGGGAGCCGAGGCGCTCGCCTTCAGGCCCGATGACCCCTATTTGAAGCCTGGATTGGCCCGTTCCGATGTCGGTGTTGGCGACTACCGAAAAGGAGCCCTCGGGAAAGCTCGCCTCGCCGCCACACGCCGCCAGAACAAGGGCCAAGCCAAGCACCACTGCTGTGGTTCGGTGTCTTCGGTGGCGGTTCGAGTTTCCTGTGTTCTTCACAATGATCATCCTTTCATGCGTCGCCGACTTCGATGGCGATGTGGGTGCCGTCGTCCTCGACGGTGTAGACAACTTTCACTTTGGCTCCGGAGAGAACGTGGTCTCGGAGGTGGCTGAGAGGACCGCCTTCAAAAAGCAGACCGGGGGTGGGGACCAGGACCAACTCCGACCCGTCCTCGATCAGGATGGTGAATGAGTCGGTGCCCTGGAGGTTTCCCTGTACGTCGATGACAACGCCGGTTACCTCAACCGCTTCTTCGGTGCCGTCAGCGGCGGCTCCGGCGCATGCTGTCAGCGCGAGGGTGACACCGACCAGCAGGGCCAGATTCTTCGTCTTGCTCATAGCTGTTCTTCAAAACCTTTCATGAACTGAAGCATTCCGACGACAAAAGCCATCATGGCCAGGAACATGCCCATAGCGAGAATGATGGCAGTGGTGATGCTTGGCATCCCAGTGGTCTCGTCCATTTCTATACGAGCCGCGACGACCTGCGTTTCGGCGTCGGGTGACTCAGCGACTGCGAGCCCTATCTGAATGTTGCCTGTCATGCCGGCCTCTGCGTGCCCTGCCAGGCTGCAGGTGAAAGATCCGCCATTTCCTGATCCGGGCACGACGAGGATCGTCTCGACTGTCTCCCCGGGTGCGGCTGTGAGCAGCACGCCCAGCATGGGAATGTCGATGTTGTGTTCGACGAGGCCGTTGTTGACCAATCGGAGAACGATCTCCTCGCCCTGGGTGAGTGTGACGGTCGACGGGGAGAATCCGAACTCGGTCGATTCGATAACCACTGTCGGCTGTGTAGAGGGTGCCGCCGTGCTCTCTGCGGTCTCACCGGCGGTGTCACCTCCCGGTGCGAAAGGCATCGCCAGCAGCTCGCCCGCCGGACCTGGCAATCTCCGAAGCCACGGTGAAGACCTATGTTGCTTCTATCTTCGACAAACTCGGGGCAGTTCACATCGCACACGCTGTGGCGATGGCTCTCAGATATCGCCTAATCGACTGAGATTCAACGGGACTTGGAGGCTCATCTCCCCTGATGCAGAGTTGGGCGGTGGGCTTGTCTGTGTGGACAGGTCCACCGCCTGGTTTGTTTGGCGGGTGGTGTGGTTTATGCCTCGACGTCGACGGATCCGACCATCCCGGCGGCGTAGTGGCCAGGCTGGTGGCATCCAATGATGAAGGTTCCCGTCTCGGAGAAATGCCAGGTCAACTCTTTGGTCTCACCTGGTTCGACGACCACCGCGTTGGGATCGTCATGGGCCATGTCGCCGCCGGCCATCATCTCAGCCATTTCGGCTGCGTGTTCGTCCTGGGCGTGCTGATCACCCAAAGTGAAATCGTGGGGAAGGTTACCGGTGTTGGTGACCACAAATGTGATCGTCTCACCAGCCGACACCACTATCTCAGCGGGACCGAAGCTGAAGTCGTCGTTGGCATCTACCTCGATAACCCGATCCGCGTCGGAGGCGTCAGCCGGCGACCCGAAACTGGACTCATGAGCATGACCACCATCCGCCTCAGCATCATCGTGATCAGCGTCAGTCTCATCGTGATCCGCTTCGGCATCATCGTGATCCGCGTCAGTCTCATCATGATTGGCCTCGCCCTCGTCGTGGGCTTCGGCTTCGGTCTCTACATGGTCGGCTTCGGTCTCTACATGGTCAGCCTCGGCCTCGACGTGGTCTTCGGGACCGTCATCGGCGCTCGCGGTGAGGGTCCCACCACAAGCCGCGAGGGCGAATGCGAAAGCGGCGAAAAGCAAAACCAGGGATCGTGTCTTCCTGAAAGTCATCTTCCATCTCCTGACAATTAGCTGGATGTTGCCGCATCACTCTTTGGCTGCGGCTTCCTACCACTCATGCAACCGCTGAAACACGTCCACAGCCAGAGTCGAAAGGCATCCACGGGGTACGCTATTTGGCGTATCGGCCCATCCGCCCGATGCGCCGGCCGAGTGCTCCGACAGCCGGCTCTCTAGGATCAGCGGATGACCGAACCGATTCGGGTGGTGCTCGCCGACGACCACGCCCTTGTTCGAGAGGGGACTAGCGAACTCCTCGCCAAGCACCCCGACATCGAGGTAGTCGCCACCGCCGAAGACGGGACTTCTGCTGTTGAGCTCATCGACAAGTTCCGACCCGACGTTGCCCTGGTGGACATCTCCATGCCGGGACTCACCGGCATTGAAGTGACCCGCGAGGTCAAGTCGGCGTTTCCCGAGGTTGCCATCCTCATTCTCACGGTTCACGACGAAGACGTATATGTGCGAGCTCTGCTCGAGGCAGGGGCAGCGGGATACCTCCTCAAGGACATCGGGGAGGCGGAGCTGGTCCGTTCGATCCGGGCAGTTCATTCTGGTGAGTCGGTGCTTCATCCCAAGGTCACCCGTGCCCTGTTCGAGAGTCTCATCGCGGGTGCTGACGGGGCGACCGAGGACGCGTCACCACTGACCGACCGGGAAGACGAGGTGCTCAGGCTTGCGGCGCAGGGGCAGTCGAACAAGCAGATAGCCGCCCATCTCGATGTGAGCCCGCGGACGGTGCAGACCCACCTCGGTCACATCTTCGAAAAGCTCGGTGTGGCGTCCCGAACCGAGGCGGTCATCCGTGGGCTCCGACAGGGCTGGCTGCTTCTGGACGAACTGTGAGCGTTGCCGTTGATGCCTCAGATCCTGCCCTGACCCGCCTCAGACGGGGAATGGGCCGTCGACTCAGGGAGCCGACGTTCTGGATCATTCAGGCTTCGGTGCTCCTGATCACCGCTATTCACATAGCGGTCGAGGCTGAAGCGATCCGTCTCGGAGTGTGGGAGGCCCTGCCATCCGCACACCACCTACCTGTGATCCTCTATCTGGCCCCGGTTGCCTATGCCGGCCTGGTCTACGGGTGGGAGGGCGGAGTCCTAACCGGTTTGTGGGCCGGAGTGCTTGCGTCGATCAATATCCCAATATGGCATATGGAGGACTACGAGTGGGTGCTCGAGATCGTTTTCGTCGTCGTGGTGATTGGCATGGGTGTGATGATGGCGTTCCCGGTCGAAAGCGAGCGAAAACAGCGTCAGCGGGCCGAGGCGGCTGCCCGACGTCTAGAGGCGCTGAACGAACTCGCCGGAGTAGCTGTGACAGCAAGGACACCTACCCAAGCCGCAACCGCGGTTCTGAATGAACTGGTGGATTTGATGGATCTCGATGACGCCGGTTTTGTGCTGTGGCGAGATGAGCAATCCGAACCCGTCGTCAGCGTCGTGCACAAGACCGCGTCCAAACTCTCACGATTAGTCGCGGATCGAGCGGCGCTCCGTAGCCAAACGACAACGATCGATCACGATCAAGACCTGACTTCGATCGAGGTACCGGCCGTAACTGATGATCTGACAGGCTTTCTGATCGTCGTGGGGAGTCGTGACGACATCGAGGATTTGGAAGCTCGTGAATTCGTGGCTGCGGTGGGTAATCAGCTTGCCGCTCGGGTGGAGAACGTGATGCTGCTGGAACAAGAGCAAGTCATGCTCTCGACATACGTCAAGCTGGTCACTGAGGCACAAGAAGAGGAGCGAAGACGCCTCGCCCGCGAACTCCATGATGGACCGGCGCAGAATCTCGCCATTCTCGTGCGGAGCTTGGAGGGCCACGTTGGTCAAGAATCTGGCTGGGTTGAGGATCTCCACGGGGACGCATCGGGGATCCTCGGCGACTTGCGGCGTGTCGCCCGCGATCAACGACCGACCTTGCTCGATGACCTTGGGATAGTTGCCGCCCTCGAATGGCTGATTTCCGACAGTGGAGGTCTACAAAATGTGGAGATGAGCCTCGCGGTCGAAGGCGATACGGAAAGACTTGGCCCGGAGACGGAGGTCGCCTTCTATCGAATCGCCCAGGAGGCCTTTCGCAATGCACAACTCCATGCCGGGGCAACCAGAATCGAGATGATGATCATCTTTGGGGAGGATCACACCGATCTGACAATCAGTGACAACGGCAAGGGGTTTCAGGTGCCCAAGTCTCCGGGTGAGTACCTGCGTTCGGGACGTCTCGGCTTGATGGGGATGCATGAGCGAGCTCAGTTGGTCGGAGGATCACTTCAGATCCAGTCGAGCTTCGATACGGGAACGCTCGTACACGTGCGGATTCCGTCCTAGGCCGGGGTCGCTTCAAGCCTTCCCCATTTACGCGATGGACCCTTCTGAAGGAGCCCAAAGTCCCTATCGGCTTGTGCATGGATGCGCGATCGTTTTCTAGACCCTTAGTTCACAGGTCAGGAATTCGAACTGGGGCAATATTGGAGTTGAGGGAATGCACCTCGAATTGTCCAAGAAGACGGATCTCGCCCTCCGGGCCATGACTCACCTCCATCAGGTGGGCCGAGTCTCACCCGGGCCGGAGTTAGCAGTTGCCATCGACACCACCATCAGTTACTTACCCCAGATTCTCAGGCCGCTGGTTCTCGCCGACTGGATAGCCGCTACACCGGGACCCGGTGGTGGATACCGGCTCACTGCTGCTCTCGGCGACCTATCGGTCCTCAACGTGATCGAGACGGTGGAGGGAGAAACCACCAACGACAGATGTGTATTGAGGGGCACCCCATGCCCGGTTCAGGAACAGTGCGCGTTACACACTTCCTGGCTCCGAGCTCAGGGTGCCCTTTTGGCAGAGCTGGATTCCACGTCGCTGGATGCGGCGTTGGGGTCAGCTCCTACGAAGGGAGAATAGAGATGAATAGGGATTCGGTAGCGCCCTGGTGGCGAAGCCGAGCCGTCATGGTCGGAGTCGCGCTGGTCGCGGCCCTTTCCCTGATCCTCACTGCCTGTTCGGGCAGCAACGATGCCACGTATAGCGGCATCATCGAGGAGAGGGGATTCACCGACGACGACGTCACAGCGGCGTTGATGACTTACTTGCCTTCAGGTGAGCATGACGACTACGTGATTTTTGCCTCCGGAGGTCACTCCGGCCAGGTCCACGTGATCGGTGTGCCTTCCATGCGATTGCTGAAGACCATTGGGGTCTTCACTCCCGAGCCCTGGCAGGGCTGGGGTTTCGGCAACAAGGCCACCGAAGAGGTACTGGCACAGGGCAATGTCGGTGACCGTGAGATCAGATGGGCAGATACCCACCACCCCGCACTTTCGGAGACCGAAGGTGACTATGACGGTGAGTGGCTCTTCATCAATGACAAGGCGAATGCAAGAGTCGCCGTCATCGATTTGCGGGACTTCGAAACCAAGCAGATCGTGAAGAACCCTGTGTCGATCGTCGATCACGGTGGCACCATGGTGACACCGGACTCCGAGTGGGTGATCGAAGGCGGGCAGTACGCCACTCCCCTGGGATGGGAGTACGCGCCGATCAGCGAGTACAACGACACATACCGGGGAATGGTCACCTTCTGGAAGTTCGATCGCGGCAGCGGTCGGATTCTCGAGGATCAGTCCTTTGCCATAGAGTTGCCTCCGTACTGGCAGGATATCTGCGACGCTGGAAAACTGGTCTCAGAGGGATGGGTGTTCTGCAACTCGTTCAACACCGAGTTGGCCACCGGTTCGGGCACGGACGGCAGTGGCGATCCGTTCGAGGCCGGCGCCTCGGCACGCGACAACGACTACATGCATGTGATCAACCTCGAAAAGGCGGCGGAAATCGCCAAGTCGAGTGCGACCGTCGAAGTCAACGGGTTCACCGTGATCCCACTGCAAACTTCGATCGACGAGGGACTGCTGTACTTCGTACCGGAACCAAAGAGCCCACACGGAGTCGACGTGGCACCGAGGGGTGACTACTTGGTGGTGTCCGG
>JAUXMQ010000078.1 GCA_030623125.1 Acidimicrobiia bacterium | reverse complement strand
TGCCGGTCATCTCCCAGCCTTCGTAGGCCGAGTAGTCGACATCCATGTGATGGGTATCGGCTGAAATGACATGAGTGCCATGCGGGTCGTAGATCACGATGTCGGCATCTGAGCCGACGGCAATGGTTCCCTTCTTCGGGTACATCCCAAACATCTTCGCCGGTGTAGTGGCGGTAATCTCGACAAACCGGTTGAGACTGATCCGGCCTTCGGCAACCCCACCGTTGTAGACGAGCTCCATCCGGTTCTCCACACCGGGCATGCCGTTGGGAATCTTGGAGAAGTCGCCCTGACCGAGCTGTTTCTGGGTGCCGAATGTGTGATGGTCGCCCATGCAGAACGGACAGTGGTCCGTCGAGACAATCTGGAGGTCGTTGGTCTTCAGCCCTTGCCACAGTCGCTCCTGATGACCGGCGGCAGCGTCACGAAGCGGCGGTGAGCACACATACTTGGCGCCGTCGAACCCGTTGCCGAGATTGTCGAGAGACAGGAACAGATACTGGGGGCAGGTCTCGGCATACACGTTGAGACCCTGGTCACGCGCCTGGATCACCTCGTCGAGGGCCTCTTTGGCCGAAAGGTGGACGATGTAGAGCTGGACGCCGGTGAGCTCGGCGAGCTTGATCGCCCGATGGGTAGCCTCCCCCTCGAGGATCGACTTTCGCACCATCCCGTGATAGATCGGGTCGGTCTCTCCCCTTTCCAGGGCTTGTGCCGCGAGAACGTCGATGGCGATCCCGTTTTCTGCGTGCATGCAGATCGTGGCGCCGTCCTCGGCGGCCTTCTGCATCGCCTGGACGATCTGGCCGTCGTCGGCATAGAAGACACCCGGGTATGCCATGAACATCTTGAAGCTGGTGACACCCTCGCGAACCAGGAGCTCCATCTCCTTGAGGGTCTGGTCGTTGATGTCGCCGGTGATCATGTGAAAGCCGTAGTCGATGGCGCAGTTGTCGCGGGCCTTCTCCATCCACGCCTCCCAACCCTCCATCGCCGACTCACCCTTGGTCTGAACGGCGAAGTCGACAATCGTGGTGGTTCCGCCAAACGCGGCGGCACGTGTTCCGGTCTCGAACGTGTCGGCGGCTTTGGTGCCTCCGAAGGGCAGTTCCATGTGGGTATGGACGTCGAGCCCGCCGGGAATGACCAGCTTGTCCGAGGCGTCGATCTTGGTGTCGGCGGAGACCTCGACCGAGCCGGGTTGGAGCAACGCCACCACCGTCTGACCGTCGATCAGCACGTCGGCGCTCATCATCTCAGTAGCGGTGACAACGGTGCCACCCTTGATCAAAGTCTTGGCCATCTCCTATTCCTCTCTTGCCCGGTTGATTGCCTTGCGAAGCTTTTCGAGACCCTCGTTGGCCTCTTCCTCGGTTATGGAAAGTGGCGGGGCGATGCGAAGCGTATTGCCGAAGAGACCACCCTTGCCGACCAGCAGGCCTTCGGCTTTGGCTTCCTCCATCACGTCGGCGGTCAGCTCGGCGTCGGGGTCACCGCTGACCGGGTCGCCGAACTCGACGCCAATCATCAATCCCTTGCCTCTCACCTCGACGATCTCGGGAACCTCCCCGGCAATGTGGTGAAGACCGTTCTTCAACTGGTTGCCCACCTTGTAGGCGTTGGTCTGAAGATCGTTCTCCAACACATACTGGAGATTGGCCAATGCACCGGCGGTGGCCAATGGATTACCGCCAAACGTGGAGATCGAATTCGCCTTCAGGCAGTCCATGACCTCAGGACGGGCGACCACGCCGGCCATCGCCAGACCGTTGCCCAGCCCCTTGGCAAAAGTGAGAATGTCGGGGGTGATGTCGTGAGCCTGATATCCCCAGAAGTGCTCACCGGTTCTTCCCCAACCGGTCTGGACCTCATCGGTGATGAACAGGATCCCGTGCTCGTCGAGCACCTCTTTCATCGCACCGAAGAACCCGTCGGGTGGAGTGGCGAAACCACCGACACCCTGGATCGGCTCGACGATCATCGCCGCCACCTCACCCGCGGTGGCGATATCGATCAGATCACGCAGATCGTCGACACATGCCTGCGTGAACTCATCGTCGGGAAGATGGCCGAAGGGGCTCCGCAGCTTGTAGCCGCCATGAACATAGGTCACGTTGAAGGGCGACAGACTGGTCGCCGACCACGACTTGTTCCCGGTTATGGCCACCGCCGAATGAGACTTGCCGTGGTAGCTGCCCCTGATGGCGAGCACCTGGTTCGACTGGCGATACTGGGTGGCCAGCATCAGGGCGGCGTCGTTGGCCTCGGTGCCCGAGTTGGTGAAGAACACCTTGGCGTCCGGTATCCCGCTCAACCCGGCGATCTTTTCCGCCAGCTCGATCTGAGACTCGATGAGATACAGCGTCGACGTGTGAAGCATCTTGTCGGCCTGGGTCTTGATGGCGTTCACCACCGCGGGAATCCGATAGCCCGACATGGTGGTGAGGATGCCTCCGAAGAAGTCGAGATAGGTGTTGCCCTCGGCATCGGTCACATGACGGCCCTCCCCGTCGACCAGCGAGATCGGATCCTTGTAGTAGAGCGCCATCCAGGAGGGCAGAACCTCCCTGTGACGCGCCAGGAGCTCGGCGTGTTTCACGGAGCGACCAGTGAGTCGTAGGCGTCGGGGCGGCGGTCCCGGTAGAAGGCCCAGACCTTGCGAACCTCTTCGAGGGTGTCCATGTCGAGATCGCGTACCACCAACTCCTCTTCAGTGTCGCTGGCCTGGTCGCCGACAAACTGACCCCTGGGGTCGACAAAGTACGAGGAGCCGTAGAAGTCGTTGTCGCCGTATGGCTCTTTGCCGACACGGTTGATGGCACCGATGAAGTACTCGTTGGCCACCGCCGACGCAGGCTGTTCCAGGTTCCACAGATACATGGAGAGGCCACGGCTGGTCGCCGATGGGTTGAACACGATCTTGGCGCCTGCCAAACCGAGGGCACGCCAGCCTTCGGGGAAATGACGGTCATAACAGATATACACGCCGATCCGGCCGACGGCGGTGTCAAAGATCGGATAACCGGTGTTCCCCGGGCGGAAGTAGAACTTCTCCCAAAACCCTTTGACATGAGGAATGTGAGTCTTCCGATACTTTCCCAGATAGGAGCCGTCGGCGTCGATGACGGCCGCCGTGTTGTAGAGAAAGCCGTCGTCTTCCTTCTCGTAGATGGGAACGATCAAGACCATGCCCGTCTCCTTTGCCACCTCGATCATCCGCTGGGTGGTCGGACCGTCGGGGATGGGCTCGGCGGTGTCCTTGTGCTCGTCCTCCTGTACCTGACAGAAGTAAGGGGCGTTGAACATCTCCTGAAAGCACATCACCTTGGCGCCCTGCTCGGCGGCCTGGCGGGCGTAATCCACATGCTTCTCGACCATCGACTCCTTGTCGCCGGTCCACTCGGTCTGGACCAGTGCCGCACGCACGATGTTCGCCATCAAATCCTCCTCGAATTGAGCGCTTGGTAAGGAGCACAAGATACTCGGCTGTCAGGGGTCTTCGTAAAGGAATGTGGGCTATGAGATGAGTTCGGGGGAGATAGGACCTCGGCGTCGAAGTGGGCCGGTCACGGTCGACCCCCGGAGGGTCCCGCTGTCAGGCCGGGGAAAGTCGGAATCCGACTTTGCCTCCCGGCCCGGGCTCGGCCCAGATCGTGCCCCCGAAACCGGAGACGTACTCGTGGGCGATGGCCAGCCCCAGACCCGCTCCCCCGGTGGCACGTCTGCGGACATCGTCGTTCCGGCTGAACCGCTCAAAGGCGTGTTCGGTGAAGGCCTCTTCGAAGCCTTCACCATCATCGGTCACCAACACCTGGGCGAAAGCCCCGTTGGAGACCCTGACCACAATCTCGCCTCCGGGAGGTGAGTGACGGACGGCGTTGTCGAGAAGGTTGCGAACCACACGAGCCACCCCTTCGGGAGTGGCGAGAGCCGTTACACGGTCCTCGAATTCGAGCACCATCGTCACGTCCTTGCCCTCTGCCAGCGGCCTGAAGACCTCAACGGCCTCGTCGGTGATCTCGGTCAGATCGATCGGCTCCACATCCAGTTCGATTACTCCCGACTCGAGGCGGGCCAGCAAGAACAAGTCCTCCACCATCTGAGAGAGCGCCTCGGTGTCCCTCTTCATCGAGCCGAGGTATCGATCAGGGTCATCGACGAGCCCGTCTTGCATCGCCTCGATGGCAGCCTGCATCGATGCCAGCGGGGTCCTCAGATCATGGCCGACGGCAGCGAAGAACTCCCGACGAACTGCGTCGTCGCGGGTTCGGGCACGTTCGCCCTCCTGAAGGACGAGAGCCATCTCATCGATTGCCGCCGCCAGATCTCCTACCTCGTCCGAGCGGCTGATACTTGCTCTCCTGGCAAAATCGCCGGAGGCGATCCCTGAGGCGGTTTCAGCGATGAGAGTCAGATCACCGGTGAGTGGTCCGCTCACCAGCACCGCAAAGGCGGCCGAGGCCACGACACCGAAGCCGACAACGATCAGGAGCACAGTCAGGTCGTGCGTAGAGATGAACATCTGCTGGCCGGCGGCCACCATGCCCAGCGCCACGATCAGAAATGAGACAACCGACAGGGTCATGACTGTGGTGCGAAGCGACCGGTTGTCTCTGGCCAGCCGGGGAAGCCAGATCGCGGCACCGGCTGCACCAATCGCCATCAGGCCAAATATGAGCCCGATCCCGATCCGCTCGGCGGTCGTTGGCTGCATGACAACACTGAAGACACCAATCCCGAGCACAACCAGAATTGCCGCGCCGAAAGCGATCCTCATGTCTCGAACCGGTAGCCGACACCCCAGACAGTGATTATCACCTTCGGGTTGTCGGGGTTGGACTCGATCTTCTGACGCAATCGACGTATGTGGACAGTGACGGTCGACGGGTCCTGCCAAGCGGTATTGGAGTCCCAGACTTGTTCGAGAAGCTGGCTTCGGGCGAAGACCTGGCGTGGGTGGGTGGCGAGAAAGGCAAGGAGATCGAACTCCTTTGGCGTGAGTTCAACAGCGCGACCGCCGACTTCGACTTCTCTTGATCCCGGATCGATCCGTAGATCACCGACCTCGACCACAAAACCAGGGTGAAGACCTGCGCCGTCGGAGCGTTTTAGGACCGTGCGAACCCGGGCAGCCAGCTCACGGGGGGAGAACGGCTTGACCAAATAGTCATCGGCACCCAGCTCCAACCCGAGCACACGATCGGTCTCCTCGCCGCGGGCGGTGAGCATGATCACCGGGACGTTGGATCGACTGCGAAATTCGGAGAGCAACGAGTAACCATCGATCTTGGGGAGCATCACGTCGAGCACTATCAGGTCGGGTTGGCTCTCCTCGAAGGCTCGAAGCGCAGAAGCACCGTCCGAAGCCTCGGTGACGTCGAGCCCATCGCGGGTCAGGTAGGTGGTCACCACTTCCCTCACCATCGGCTCGTCGTCAACGACCAGGACGGTGCGGCCGGAGAAATCACTGAGCGACATCCCCCAACCGTATGGACCGCCGCTTGGTTCGACGTCAGTGTTAATGGAACGTTCAGAGACCGCTTCTGGCATGACCAAACCCTGCCGGCAAGGGGGTTAATCCACCGTCAAGACGACAGACACGACCGCATCGGGCACGCCTCTCAACTCCAACTGTCGATGGCTGGACACTTCGGGCTTACAACGGGGCACAAGCCAGTTGACCCTGGGTGGAGGTGATCAGAATGTCACTCAGAGATTGTTTGCCGCGCACAGACTGGTTCGGGCTGGCCACCGGGTTTGCCCTATTCGCCACCGGTGCTGTGTTGACAGTGACCGTCATCGGAGCCGTAATCGGCATCCCGATGCTTCTTGGCTCCCTCGCATTATTCACGGACAACACGACGCTGCGGGGGACACCCTGCGCGTCGTGACCATGGCGGCTGTCCTCACCCGGGTCTCCTCCCGCCCCTAGGTGAGGGCAACCGTTACGAGCCGACGCACCAGATAGAGTCGTCCGGGGATGGAATATTGGTTCTTGCTGCCGATCGCCGTCGTCATCGCGGCAATCGCCAACGGGGCCGGAATCGGTGGAGCGACCTTCTTCTCCCCTCTCTTCATCCTGGCTCTCGGGCTCGAGCCGCAG
>JAUXMQ010000172.1 GCA_030623125.1 Acidimicrobiia bacterium | reverse complement strand
TGACCAGATAAGCCGTCGGTCGCATGAGACGAAGCTCCGCGGCGCCTATCAGACCCCGGGTTGCCTCGTTGAGTGATGCGGACAAGACCACATGATCCGACTCGGTCAGAAGCACCTTCAGAGGAACATGGTCGGCGTCGGACAGATCCTTGGGAGCGGGTGACGAATAGAGGACACGCATCTCGTAGCCGGCCGCTCGTCTGGCGATAGCACGGCCAATCCGGCCCATGCCCACGATTCCGAGTGTGGTGTTGTGGAGATCACCGCCGGTCAGGTGAAACGGCTCCCAGGGCCCCCACCTCCCTGAGCGAACCTCTCTCTCGCCTTCGAACAGCCGACGTGCCGCAGCGCCGAGCAAGGCGAAGGCCGAATCGGCGACCGTCTCGGTGAGAACTCCAGGAGTGTGCCCAACGAGAATTCCGCGCTTTGAGCATTCGTCGATGTCGATGTTGTCCACCCCGACCGCCATCTGGGAGATGACACGAAGGCGAGACGCCCGATCGAGAAGCGAAGGTCCGATCCCATCGGTGATCATGCACAGCAAACCGTCGGCCGCCGACGCCTCGGACACCAGGACATCGTTGGGAACAGGTCCGTCGCCATCCCAGATCGTCACACTATTCTCGCTGCGCAACGGAGCGATGAGTCTCTCTGGCAACAGCCTCGTGACAAACACGCGATTCACGAATGGAAGGCTAAACGGCTCTGGTCGAGAGACCGATAAGGTTGTGTGATGAAAAAGGGCGCGCTTTCGGTTGTTCTCGCCATCGTCATCGCCGCATGCGGCGGTGCTGTGGTATCCGAGCCTGCCCCGACCAGCAGCACAGCGGTCGTTGCCGCGATCCTCTCTCCACCGGATGAGGTCATCGAAGAACCCGTCGAACTGCCAGAGGCCGACGACCGACCCGTCTATCAGGGCTTCGCAGCCGGTTTGGCTGAGCACAGCTCACTGGTCGCGATGACACGAGGCGATACCGAGGTCTACGCCACCCCTGGCTACGAGGAGCCCCTGGTAACCCTGCCGGCCACAACCATCCTGAACACCGTCACGGTTCTCACAGTGATCGGAGAACCGGCCAATGGCTGGGCAGAGGTCATGCTGCCTATCCGCCCCAACGGCAGCACCGGGTGGATCCGCACCGACCACGTCGAGCTCTACCTGGTCGAGGGAAAGATCGTCATCGACCTGAGTGACAAGACGCTCACCTACAGCGTCAAGGGCGAAGAGATGATCAACTCCACAGTTGCCATCGGGACCGACCGGAACCAGACGCCTACAGGAGTCTTTTTCGTCACCGACAGCGTGACACTGGCTAATCCAAACAGCGTTTGGGGACCCCATGCCCTTGGCCTCTCGGCGCGCTCGGACACCATTACCGAGTACAACGGAGGAGATGGGATAATCGGGATCCACGGAACCAGTAACCCTGCCTCGATCGGCCGGGCAGTGTCGCTGGGCTGTGTCCGCTTGCCCAACGATCTGATCACCGAACTCCACACGATGGTTCCCCTGGGAACACCGGTGGAGATCCGGGCTTAGTGGGCTTCTCTAGCTTCGCACCGTTACCAAGGCGTACGACAGTACGGTCGTTCCCCGCTCTTTGATGCCCGCTTCCACAATCAGGCCATCGCCCTCGTCCCAAATCCTCGTGATCAGTGTCTCTCCCGGAAACACATGCCCGGTGAAGCGCGCATTGAAGGAGGCAAGCCTCTGTGGCTCTCCGTTGAGGGCGCTGTCCACGACTGCTTTGGCCACCACGCCATAAGTGCAAAGACCGTGGAGAATCGGTCGCTCAAAGCCAACGAAGCCGGCGAAGTCGGGATCTGCGTGCAGCGGATTCTTATCGCCCGAAACCATACGGTACAACAAGGCCTGCTGGGGCAATGTGGGCGACTCGATTAGCTGGTCCGGTTCTCGATCCGGCGCCTCGTGTCCCCGGGGCGGGCCCGACTCGCCGCCAAAACCACCCTCGCCCCGGACGAATATCGAAGACCGATTGGTGAAGAGAGGCTCACCAGTCTCGTCCAGGACCGAGACGATCTCCATGACCACCAGGGCTCCTTTTCCCTTGTCAAAGACATCCACAACACGGCCGCTTTGAGTAACAGTCCCCGATGTCGGGATCGGACCGTGGACGATCAACTCCTGGGAGCCGTGAAGAATCTGGGTGAGATTGATGTCAAACCCCTCGACCATCCCCATGCTCATCATCATCCCGAACGGCGGGATCGTCCCAAAGCTGGGCACCGCCTGGAGGTCGGCCTCGTAGGCGTACTTCAGCTCCAGGGGGTCTGTGGGCGGGTTGCCGGCGCCCACAGCAAGGTTGTAGAGAATCACATCGTCGTCGGTCCACGAATAGCCCTCGGCCACCAGTTCGGCCCCGACAACCTTGACGAGATCAATCGCCATGTCAGCCGGCCAGCATCTGACCGAGCAGCATCAACTCGTCGTTGATGCTGGACGGGATGATGTGCTCGTTTATGTCGCGGATCTCCTCGAGATGCTCTGAGAGCTCTTCCACCGAGGGGACGGCCCCCTGACCGGCGAACCAACCCTCATTCGTCCCGATGAAGATACGCCCGAAGCGCCCCCCGCCGGCTGTGAAAATCTCATGGGTGTGCTCGTTGGACTCGGAGCAGAGGTAAACCACCATCGGCGTCACCTGGTTTGGGTCGACCATCTCCGCGAACGGTCCCAGAATGTCTGCGGTCATCCTGGTTCGCGCCACAGGAGCAATCACGTTGGACTTGATGTTGTACTTCATCCCCTCGATGGCAAGGACGTTGGCAAGACCGACCAGTCCGGCCTTGGCGGCGCCGTAGTTCGCCTGGCCAAAGTTGCCGAATAATCCCGCATTTGATGAAGTGAAAACAAGACGGCCATAACCGTTGTCCTTCATGACCCGAAAGGCAGGCTGGCTGACATAGAAAGCGCCTCTCAGATGAACATCGAGAACCGCTTCGATCTCAGCCGTCTCGATGTTGGCAAAAGACTTGTCTCGAAGAATCCCTGCGTTGTTGACCAAGATGTCCACTCCGCCGAACTCATCGACAGCAGTTCCTATGATGCCCGCTCCCCCCTCCTCGGTTGATACCGAGTCGTAGTTGGGAACGGCCTCCCCACCGGCGCCTCTGATCTCGTCGACTACAACATCGGCAGCGGACGCCGAAGCACCCGAGCCGTCTACGGACCCACCGAGATCGTTGACCACGACGCGAGCGCCGCGACGGGCGAGCTCGAGCGCGTAGGTCTTCCCGAGACCGCCCCCGGCCCCTGTTATGACGGCGACCCGCCCATCGAATGTGATTGGTTCACTCAATTACTGACCCTCCGTTAGAGACCAAGGGAGCGCCCGACGATCTCTTTCATGACCTCGGTCGTTCCCCGTAGATAGTTTGCACCCGAGCATCCCAGAACGCCCGGGCTATCGGATGCTCCTCCATGTAGCCCCAACCCCCAAACATCTGAAGACAGCGACTTATCACTTTGTTCTCGAGCTCAGTGACCCACCATTTGGCTTTGGCCGCCTCCTCGGCGCTCAGCTCACCGGCGTTGAGCGCCATTACCTGGGCGTCGACCAGGACTACGTCGTTGTGGAGGGTGATGCACAGTCCGGAGCCCATGCCGAGCATCCCCGCCCGACCGGCCTTCCGAAAGAGCTCCTTGTCGACGATTCCCTCTTCCTCCCACCTGGGAACGTTTGGGGTCATCTCCCGTTCGACGAACTCGCGGACAGATGTTCGGAACAGGTCATGATCCGACTCGACAATGGTCCGATTCATCCGGGGCCTCTTGCGGTCAGACGCCGGTGTACATCGCGTCGATCTCCTCGGCGTACTTGTCGAGAACAATGTGACGCTTCAGCTTCAACGACGGTGT
>JAUXMQ010000254.1 GCA_030623125.1 Acidimicrobiia bacterium | reverse complement strand
GTGGCGTGGTCGGCGTGCACGTGGCTGAGAACAACCAGGTCAAGCCGGTCTACTCCGTACTCACGCAACCGGTCGGCAAGCACCAAAGCATCCGGGCCGCCGTCGACGAGAGCGTATTTGTCATCTCCTCCATGAATCAGGATGGCGTCGCCCTGGCCGACATCCAAGACAACCACCCCCGGGTCCGGAGCGGGCGACCCGCCACCCAAAACCAGAAGCGCAACGACCAATGCGCCTCCGACAGCGACCGACGATCGGATCCGTGGCACGCGGACCGCGACCACTCCTGTCAGGAGGATCGCCAGAAGAGGAACAGCTTCGAGCTGTGGCCATATCGCAGCACCTCTCGCCAATAGAAGAACCAGGTCGGCCAACCAGGCGGCAATGTGAAGCAGAAACGTCGGACCCGCCACACCGACGGCGCCAACCAAGGTCGAAGCGGCGACGACAGGGGCTGCGATCAGGTTGACCAGCGGTGACATCATCGGAACGGAGCCGAAGTGAGCGAGGATGAGAGGAGCCACAGCAACCTGGGCCCCGACCGTGATGGCCAAGGCTCGAACCACCCTGCCACCGCCCAAAGGCCATCGGGCTCCGACCAGCACACCAGCAGTTGCAGCCACCGAGAGCTGGAAACCGGCACTACCGGTTAGCCGGGGATCCAGCACCAGGAGAACGATCACGGCGAGCGAGAGCAGTTGCCATGCTTCCAGAACGATCCCGATGAGACGTCCACCCAGAGCAATGCCGGCCATTACCGAAGCCCGCATGACCGAGGGCTCAAATCGAGTTGCCGCCGCGTAGATGGGCAGGCCAATCAATCCCACCAGGGCGCGACGCCGGGGTCCGAGAGCAAGAGGACCGGCGGCAAACACGAGGAGGCCCAGGAAGAGAGCGACGTTTGACCCGCTCACCGCCACGAAATGAGAAAGTCCGGCGAGACGCATCGCCTCGATGTCTGCCGCATCGACATGGGAAGTGTCGCCAATGAGAAACCCGGCAACAAGCCCACGGCCCGGATCGAAAGGCTCCAGGGCGAACATGACCCGGTTCCGCAGGGCGTCACCGAGACGAAGAGGCGCTGAGGAGGACGGAGAGATCAGCTTGAGCGATGTGACCCTTACCCGGGCTCGATACTCGTGAACGCCCCGTCGGCCGGGATCGCCCCGACGCGTCCCGACGAAACTGACCTTGTCACCTCGACCGAAGCTACCACGACTGTCGATGTCGAAGAGAAGCCCGCCATCTTCGGTCAGGGCCACCACCCAATACCCATATCGACCCTCGGCCGGGTCGCTGGCCAGCACCGCAATTCCCGAGACGGGCCCTGGATCGAGGGGTTCGGGCGCTGAGTTCTATGCGATCAGTGTGGTGACCAGCCACGTGGCGATCGCCACCGCTATCCAAGGACGCGACACCGGAGGCGGCAGGGCCGGATGCTCGAGTGTCAAGGGACACGAACCAGATCACGAATCGAGGCCAGCTTCGCCTCACCTATCCCACCGACCTGGAGCAGATCCTCAACCTCGGTGAAGGGACCGTTCTGCTCCCGGTAGGCAACGATCCGCTCGGCCAGAACCGGTCCCACGCCGGGAAGCTCCTCGAGATCCTTCGCCGACGCCCTGTTGAGTGCCAGGGGTCCGTCTTCAGATGACCCGTTCATCGAGTCCGGGCCGGGAACCACGACCTGATCACCCGAGTGCAGCGGAGCAGCGAGGTTGATCCGATCGACCAGCGCTCCCGGGCGAAGACCGCCCGCGGCCTCGATGGCGTCGGCAACGATCGATTCTGGCGCGACGCGAACCACCCCCGGTGAGAGCACCCACCCCGCGACGTGGACGTCAATGCTCTCCGTGGCAATCACCACGTCTGGCTGGGTGCGTCCTGTCATTTCCGGGGGACGGTTCAGGGAGCCAAGAGAGCCACCAACTAGAGCTGCTGCCCCAACAACAGCTGCGACTGCCACGGCGCGGCTCACCGACCGCCTACCCACTCCACCCACATACTCGACTAACTAGCCGATTCGACCGCCCAAGGGAACCCTCCCGACAGCCTTCCTATTGAAAGCGGGACTGGAGGTGACGGGCCTCTATTTCGAGGGGGATGGCCATGTAGGAGTCGCGGTGGCTCAGACCATCACGTCTTCCGCGCAGGTAATCACCCAGGTAGCGACTGAGGAAGCCGAGAACACCGAGATCGGACCATTGCCGGACATGGACCAACTCGTGGATGATGAGAAGGCTGAGTCTCGCCCTGTCCCCGTTGAGAGCTCTCGGATCGACAAAGATCCAGCGAGCCACGGTCATCGCCTGGATGCCGGGACCCCAGATCCTCATCATCAAGGGAGATGCAGATCTGAGCCACACTTGTTCAGGCCGTATCGGGTGGATGAGACCCCTCAGCTCGTCGATGTCCACCCCTGACGCCGTGAGGATGCGCCCGGCGTTCACCCGATAACGATGTTGACCAGGTTTGGCTGGCGAACGATCACCTTGCGCACTTCGTGACCGCCGATCCAACCCTGGATCTTCTCGAGGCCCAACGCTTGTTCCTCCGCTTCCTCGGGAGTGATGTCGGTCGCCACCTCGACCCGATCCCGGACCTTCCCGTTGACCTGGACGATCATGGTCACCGTCTCCACCAGGACCAG
>JAUXMQ010000225.1 GCA_030623125.1 Acidimicrobiia bacterium | reverse complement strand
TCCGCCGCCAGAGCCGAGACGGCTGATCGGATGGCCCTCTGTCCCTCCGGCCCGACTCTGACAATGGAATGCTGGGCACTGACCCAGAGTCCAAACTCCTGCCATAAGTCGCCAAGTTGGTCGAGAACGGTCCGACCCTCGTTCCTCAATCTGGTAACCAGGTCGCAGAACACGAGAGCAGCGGAGATGCCGTCTTTGTCCCTGACCACGGATCCGACGGTGTACCCGAGCGCCTCCTCGTACCCAAAGACGAAACGGCCGGCTCCCCTTGCTTCAAGGGCCAATGCGGCGTTGGCGATCCACTTGAATCCGGTGAGAGTGACCTCGTGATGAGCCTCTCTCTTTCTGGCGATATGCCCGAGCATTGGGCTTGAAACGATCGAGTTGATCACGATCGGCGTGTCGTCGGCGCTCACGTTGCGAAGGATGTAGTCCCCGAGCAGCACACCGATTTCGTTACCTGAGAGTGGGCGCCAGCCATTTTCGTATGGCACAACAACTGCCAGACGATCAGCGTCGGGGTCGTTGGCGATGATCAGGTCGGCTTCAACTTGGCTTGCGAGTTCGGTTGCGAGGTCGAGAGCGCCCGCCTCTTCTGGATTAGGAAAGGACACTGTGGGAAACATTCCATCCGGCTCGGCTTGGAGCGGCACTGGAAGAAGACCGGTGTGTCCTGCCCGGCGGAAGATCTCCTCCAGAATCCGGCCACCGACCCCGTGCATCGGCGTGTACACCACCTTCATGTCGGAACGCATCGGCGCGGGGCGACTGGCATTCACCTCCTCCCAATAGTGATCGAGGAGATCATCGGGGACCGGGGTGACGAGTGGCGCGCCCCCTGCGAATACCGACTCGACGCGGGGCACCTCGACCGCAGGACCGGTGAGGTCTATCGCAGTGGCTATCTCCTCGTCGACAGGTGGAATGATCTGGGCGCCGTTGTCGGCATACACCTTGTAGCCGTTGTCGGCGGGTGGGTTGTGCGACGCCGTGATCACCACCGCACCAGCGGCCCGAAAGCGCTTGGCGGCGTAGGCCACCAGGGGTGTGGGGGCGAATTCGGGGAAATAGAGAACCGAGATGCCGGCGGCCGCCAGAACGCCGGCGGTGTCCTCAGCGAACTGTCGGCTCGTCGGACGCGCATCGAATCCGACCACGAGCGGGCTCTGAGGCACACCGTCGTGCTTGGTGATCAGGTAGGTGGCCAGTCCGGCGGTCGTCCTGATGACAACGGATCGGTTCATCCGGTTGGGGCCGGCGGCTACTTCTCCCCGCAGACCGGCGGTGCCAAAGGACAGCGAACCGTCAAGTCTCCCCGCCAGCTCGGCGGTCTCCCCCGCATTGATCAACGCCTGGAGCTCGGTTCGCGTCTGCGGGTCGGGATCCCCATCGATCCACCGCTCCGCACGTCTTATCAGGTCGGTCACGGGCGGCGGGTTAGCGAGAGCCCTGTTGCCAACGCCAAGAATCAGCACACATTTCGGCGAGATCCCGGCTTGTCTTCCATCCCAGCACCGACTTGGCTCGAGTCACGTCTGCCCAGTTGGCGGCGACGTCACCCTCCCTGCGCTCTACCACCTCATATGGAATCGTCTTGCCGGAGACATTTTCGTAACTCTTGACGACCTCCAAGACGCTACTGCCTTGGCCTGTCCCTAGATTGTAGGTGTGGACTCCCGCGTCTCCTGAGTGAGTGCCGAGGGCAGCCACATGGCCTTCGGCCAGATCCACGACATGGATGTAGTCGCGGACCCCTGTCCCATCAGGGGTGGGATAATCGCCGCCAAACACACGCAGTCGCGGCAACTGGCCGTCGGCAACCCTGGCGACATATGGCATCAGGTTGTTCGGCGTCCCCAGAGGGTCCTCCCCCAGCAGACCGGATGGGTGAGCGCCAACCGGGTTGAAGTAACGAAGCAGGGACACGCTCCACTCTGGGTTGGCATCCTGGACGTCTCTCAGGACCTGCTCCATCATGATCTTGGTCCAGCCGTAGGGGTTGGTGGCCACACCAATAGGCATCTCCTCGGTGACGGGAAGGATGGTCGGGTCGCCATAAACCGTGGCCGACGAGCTAAACACGAAAGTGGTGATGTCGGCGGCGATGAGAACCTCGAGAAGTGAGATTGTTCCCCCGACATTGTTGTCGTAGTAGAGCAATGGCTTCTCGACCGACTCGCCTACCGCCTTGAGGGCTGCAAAGTGGATGCACGCATCGAAACCTGCGGAAGCGACCGATTTCATTGCGTCGCGATCGCGCACGTCGGCATTGTGGAACTCCGGGTGGTGACCTGTGATCTCACCGATCCTTGCCAGCACGGATCGGCGAGCGTTGGACAGATTGTCCACGACGACAGGTTCATGACCGGCCTCGAGAAGCGCTACCACGGTGTGGCTTCCGATGAATCCGGCTCCGCCGGTTACCAAGACACGCATCGAGATCAGATTAGGAGTCGTGTATCTGAAACAGATGGCAGAGAGAGCAGGAAACAGGAGAACCCGTCTTGATGCCGGTAGGTGAGATCGCCCTCCATGAGGCGGGCGAGCTTTCGGGCGACGGAGAGTCCGAGACCCACGGACTTCGGATGCCCCTTTCCGGCGCCCGTCTCGAAGGGCTCGAAAATCCTCTCGAGTTCCTGAGATGGGATGATTTCTCCACTGTCACAGACCCGAAGCTCGACCCGGTCACCTATGGGCTCGATCCGGATGAGGATCTGGTCTCCCCCGTATCGAATCGCATTGCTCACCAGATTCCTGATGATCTGACGGGTCCGACGTGGATCCGCATGAACCGAGGACTCTTCACCTCGCACCTCGAGCTCGATGGGCTGATCTGACACTTCGAGCACCCTCTCCGCCTCCTTGGTCATGTCGAAGTCCTGCAAAAACACAGCAACCTTGGTGATGTCATCCCGAGAGGCTACGAGGAGGTCCTCGATGAGCCAGGACGCATCATCGGCCTGTCGTGCGATCAACTGCGCCATATCCCGCCTGTCTTCATCGCTGAACGTGTCGTAGTTGTTGGCCAGTT
>JAUXMQ010000011.1 GCA_030623125.1 Acidimicrobiia bacterium | reverse complement strand
GGGACCTGGCGTTGGACCGCAGCATGATCCCGCTCGGTTCGTGCACCATGAAACTCAACGCGACAACGGAGATGATCCCGATCACCTGGTCGGGATTTGCCGACCTTCACCCATATGTTCCGCTCGATCAGGCTGCAGGGTATCTGGAGCTGATCAGAGAGCTGGAGGGCTATCTAGCCGACATCACCGGTTACCACTCGGTCTCCTTGCAGCCCAACGCGGGATCTCAGGGAGAACTGGCAGGTCTTCTTGCCATCTCCGCTTATCACCGGTCGAGGGGTGAGGAGCATCGTGATGTTTGCCTGATCCCGGCATCGGCCCATGGGACCAATGCCGCGTCGGCAGTAATGGCCGGTATGCGAGTCGTCGTCGTCGCCACCGACGACGCAGGCAACATCGACCTCGCCGATCTCGATGTGAAGCTCGCAGAGCATGCCGACGAGCTGGCGGCGGCGATGGTGACCTATCCGTCCACCCATGGTGTCTTTGAGGAGGGGATCAAGCGGTTGACGGAGGCAGTTCACTCCCGTGGGGGCCAGGTTTATGTCGATGGCGCCAATCTCAATGCGTTGGTGGGGCTGGCGCGCCCGGCCGAGTTTGGCGCCGATATCGGTCATCTCAATCTTCACAAGACCTTCAC
Organism: Acidimicrobiia bacterium; assembly: GCA_030623125.1. Lineage (GTDB taxonomy): Bacteria > Actinomycetota > Acidimicrobiia > Spongiisociales > ZC4RG35 > SZUA-217. The sequence goes on along the minus strand of JAUXMQ010000011.1, from coordinate 10,626 downwards.
CATCCCCCATGGCGGCGGTGGCCCCGGGGTTGGGCCGGTCGGAGCTGCGGCCCACTTGGCGCCCTTCCTTCCGAACCATCCTCTTCTGGGAGAAGCCGGTCCGGAGTCAGGGATTGGTCCTGTGTCGGGCGCTCCTTTCGGATCGGCCGGAATTCTGGCTATTCCATACGCCTACCTCCGTCTCATGGGAGCATCCGGACTGCGACAGGCGACTCGGGTGGCGATCCTGTCGGCTAACTACGTTGCTCGACGACTCGACCCCCATTTTCCGGTCCTCTACTCGGGGGAGGGTGGCCGGGTTGCCCACGAATGCATCCTCGACCTTCGTCCTCTCACCAAGGAGACGGGCATAACCGCCGAGGATGTGGCAAAACGTCTCGCCGATTACGGATTCCACGCCCCCACCCTCTCATTCCCGGTGCCAGGGACATTGATGGTCGAACCCACGGAATCGGAGAGTCTTTTCGAACTCGACAGATTCTGCGAGACGATGATCGCAATCCGCGCCGAAGCGGACCGGGTTGGCTCGGGGGAGTGGCCACTGGACGACAATCCACTGGTTCTCGCTCCACATACCGTGGCGGATGTCGCGGCCGACGATTGGGATCGTGCCTATACGAGAGAGCAGGCAGCCTTCCCGCTCGAAAGTCTCAGGATCGACAAGTATTGGTCGCCGGTAGGCCGGATCGACGGTGTGGGCGGCGACCGCAATCTGATCTGTGCCTGTCCTCCATTGGATGCCTACCGCTAGCCGTCTCTTGACAATCTTCCAAGCAATGGGATCGTTATCTGCGAGAATCCAAATTGGCTGCGGCTGATGGGTAGGTAATGCGGTGAAATTCACCGGTAAAATCCGGGTACCAGAGATCGACCACCCGGGGGTTCCGGCCACCTTCCTGATCGATGACGTTCAGGCTGAGGTGGTCCTCGAGGGTGAATCTCTTGGTCGGTGGTCTCTTTATGACGTCCATGCAACTCGTCTTGTTTCGAGTGCTTTTCAGGTGGAGTTGGCTGACGAAGAAATAACTTTCCTCGCTGACGATCCGATCGACTTCGCCTATCGCGGCGTGGAGCACATGGCAGAGGTTTGGGCCCGGTTCAAGTCGATGAACGTGGCCCGACGACCGATTGCGGTTCGTCGGTCACGCAGAGGCACCACGACATCGAAGATCTCGGAACTTCGTGATGCAATGGTTGAGAATCTTCAATCTGAACGTAGTGGCTTTCTCACCGAAAGAGAGCCTGTCCACCAGGACGACATCACCGCGGAGTCGGTGGCGCAGGAGATCGAGTCTCTGTCTGACAATGCCGGCACCATCGAGCCGGTCGAGCCGGCAACCGAGACCCGGATCCCGGTCCTTGGCGAGACCACCGGTGATGAGGGTGACCGTCTCGATGCACAACGCGTCGAAGCAGAGCGTACCGAGCAACAGCGTGTTGAATCCGAGCGTCTCGAGGCTGACAAGCGGGCGATAGAAGAAGAGCGGGCGAGGCTCGATGCAGAGAAGAAGGGTCTGGAGGCTGAGCGTCTCAAGGCCGAGCAGATGGAAGCCGATCGCGTCGAGGCCTTCCGTCTCGAGATGGAGCGTCTCGAGAACGAGCGTGATGAGCAGAAACGGCTCGAAGCCGAGAGATCCGAGGCTGCCCGTATCGAGATGGAGAGACTTCAAGCCGAGCGCGCCGAGATGGAGCGTCTCGATGCCGAGCGTGATGAGCAGAAACGTCTCGATGCGGAACGCGCCGAGTCTGTGCGCAGAGAGCTGGCGAGTATCGAGAAGAAGCGCAAGGAGATCGAACAACTCGAATCCGAGCGCGCCGAGCAGGAGAGACTGGACGCCGGGCGCTTGGACGCCATCCAGGTCGAGATGCAACGACTCGAGTCACAGCGCGCCGAGGATCAGCGCCTGGAGGCTGAGCGAGCCGAGATCGAGCGTTTGGAAGCCGAGAAACTGGAGCAGGAACGTGTTGCTGCAAAGAAGGCCGCAGCCGAGCAGGCCGAGGAGGAGAGGGTTACCCAGGAGCGTCTCGAAGCAGCGAGCCTCGCAACTGAGCAGGCCGAGGAGGAGAGGGTCACCCAGGAGCGCCTCGAGGCAGCGAAGGCGCAGAATGAGGATGCTGTCGAGGAGACGCCTCCCGAGCTGGCCAAGGAGATTCTCTCGACTTCAGGCGACAGCGATGATTCTGAGGCCTCCAAGCAGTTGGTTGTCGATCTGGGCGAGTTCGAGGAACCTCCTACAGAGCCGGGACCGGATTCCGACTCCGAAACAGATTCTCAGCCTGAGCCTGCTCTGGCCGGCGCGCCCCGCGAGAAGTCGGGAATCATGGGTGCCGTCAAGAGTGCCTTCAGCCGCAGTGGGCGCAATCATGTTCATGACCTCGTAGAGGCGCCAGGTGGAATTGGCATAGGTCGTTCCATATGCGAGGAGTGTGGCTACGTCTCGATCTCGTCGTCCGACTAAGCACTAAGTGCCCGGCGTCGCCGGTACGCTCAGTTGGTGGCATTGATCCGACCAGTCATTCTTTCCGGCGGGGCCGGAACCCGTCTGTGGCCGCTCTCCACACCTGATCTCCCCAAACAGTTTGCGCCACTGGTTGGCGGAGACTCGTTGTTCGTCCAAGCTCTGCATCGTCTTGCCGGCCAACCGGGCGTGTCGCTCCCGATCGTCGTGACCGGATCGGCCCACACCCACCTCGTCGAGGCGGCCGCCGCCGACTCCGGTGTCGGCATCCACCTGCTCATCGTCGAACCGGAGGGCAGGAACACCGCTCCGGCGGCACTGGCGGCCGCGCTGTCGTCAGATCCGGCCGATGTACTTGCAATTCTCCCTTCCGATCATCTGATTCGAGATAGAGAAGGCTTCACCGCCGCCGTGATCCGGTCAGTCGAACATTCGGTGGAGGGCTCCCTCGTGACTTTCGGGATAGTGCCCTCGCGAGTCGAGACCGGTTACGGCCACATCGAGATGGGAGAACCGCTGTCCGGCGTCTACAGAGTGCGTCGCTTCAAGGAGAAGCCCGACCGGGATGAGGCCGAACGGCTGACGTCGGACGGAAGCCACGTCTGGAATTCGGGAATGTTCGTAGTCTCAGCCGGTGGGCTACTCACGGAGGCCCGGCGGTATTGTCCGGAGATTCTCGACGGTGTCGCGGCGGCAATGCGGGCACCGGTCGATGGGACAGTGGAGTTGGGCGCCGAGTTTCTGAAGGTCGAGAAGATCTCTCTGGATCACGCAATCTTGGAGAAAACTGAGGAGGCAGTAGTTATGCCAATCGATGTGGGCTGGGATGACGTGGGATCTTTCGAGGCACTCTGGTCGGTCTCGGAAAAGGATGACGAGGGAAACGTCACATCAGGTGACACCGTCCTCATAGATGTCGAGGGCTCTCTCGTAAAGGCCACCTCCCGAACGGTGGCAGTCGCTGGTATCGGGGATGTTGTTGTCGTCGAGACACCAGATGCGGTTCTCGTCGTGCCGCGCAACCAGTCACAAATGGTCAGGGATCTCGCCGAGCGTGTTGAGCCTGATTGAGGCCCCGAAGCCCTCATACCATCGACGTTGTGCGACGTTTCACCGTCGTGATGTTCCTGGTCATCTCGGCTTGTTCGGTCGGTCGCCCCGCAGATGACGCCGACGGCGATGAGATCTATCGACAGCTGTGTGTCAGCTGTCATGGCGCCGACCTCAGTGGCGGTATCGGGCCTCCGCTCGGCCATGGTTCCAACGCGGCCCGTCAGCCAGACGAGTTCCTCGAATTCGCCATCATGATGGGGCTGGGAAGCATGCCGTCCTTCTCCTCCTCATTGGACGAACACCAGCTCGATCGGCTGGTTGACTACCTCCGGGAGGAGCAGAAAGGATGACCCCGGTACTCGAATCACTGGAGCTTTACCCGGTCCGCATCCCCATGCGTCATCCCTTTCGTCGTGTCGATCACCGGGAGGCTGTGCTCATGAAGGGCCCATCGGGCTGGGGGGAGTTCTCGCCCTTTCCCGACTATCCGCCAGTCGTCACCGCAAGATGGCTAGCGGCGGCACTGGAGCTCGCCTGCGGGACCATCCCCGACGCCGGGCGGTCGGCGATCCCGGTGAATGTGACGGTTCCCGCGGTCGCCCCGGATACTGCGGCATCCCTGGTCGCGGAGTCGGGCGCCAGCACCGCGAAGGTGAAGATTGGGAACCCGGGCGATACCGAGGTCGACGATGAGGAGAGGCTGGCCGCTGTGCGAGATGCATTGGGCGCCTCCGGCCATATCCGCATCGACGTGAATGCCTCTTGGGATCTCGATACCGCCAGCAGGCGGCTCGAGTCGCTCTCGCGATTCAACCTCCAGTACGCCGAACAGCCCGTCGCCACAATCGAGGACATGTCAGAACTGCGCAGGCGCACCGATGTTCTCATCGCGGCCGACGAGCTCGTCCGGGAGAGCCGCCATCCCTTGCGAGTTATCGAGGAAGGCGCGGCCGACGTGCTGATTCTGAAGTGCCAGCCCATGGGTGGGGTGGTGCGGGTGCTCGACCTCGCCAGGCGATCCACAGTCCCTATTGTCATCTCGTCGGCGCTGGAGACCTCGGTAGGCATGTACGCCGGGTTGCTTGCAGCCTCGCTGCTCGATGAGCTGCCTTACGCCTGTGGTCTGGGGACCGTGGCTCTCATCGAAGGCGACCCGACTCCGAGCCCACTCATCCCCAGAAACGGCATGCTCGAAGTTCGACGCCCCGAGCCGGATCCGGATCTTCTCGAGCGGTGGCGACCGAAGCGCTCACGATCGGCCGAGTTGCTCCGCAGACTGCGAGCCGCGGCCGAGGTGCTCACTTGAGTCAGCCCAACCCGAGCACGGCAATGGCGCGGGCCATGGTGGATGAGCTGTGGAGAGATGGGATCGGTCTTGTGGTGATCTCGCCGGGGTCTCGCTCGGCGGCTCTGGCGATAGCCGCTGCGGCACATCCCGACCTCGAGACCAGGGTCGTGCTGGACGAGCGATCAGCTGCTTTTCACGCGTTGGGGCGAGCCAAGGCGACCGGGTTTCCGGCTGCGGTGCTGTCTACGTCGGGGACGGCTCCTGCCAATTACTTCCCTGCTGTCGTTGAGGCGGATATGTCGCTGACCCCTCTCATCGTGCTGTCGGCGGATCGCCCTGTGGAGCTACGTGGTGTCGGAGCAAACCAGACGATCGACCAGATACGACTCTATGGCGACAGAGTCCGGTTCTTCGGCGACGTGGAGGCTCCGGGGTCGGATGTGAATCTCAACGAATCGTGGCGCTCGACCGTCTCGGAGGCTGTTGCCGCCGCACTTGGGCAAGGAGACCGGCCGGGCCCGGTGCATCTCAACCTGGCATTCCGCGAGCCGACGGTTCCGGTCACAGATGACGGGCGGACTCAAGGTCTCGGATATCCGTTCTCCACCGACGGTCGGCAGGAAGATGCGCCGTGGATCAATCCGGTGATCCCGGTGCCACAGTCGGCGGTTCTGCCTCTGGTCGGCCCGTCGCGGGGGCTGGTCATCGCCGGCGAGGGTGAATACGACCGCGGCGGTTTGATTGAGGCGGCCGAGGCTCTCGGATGGCCGGTTCTGGCGACGGCTTTGTCCGGCATGCGTGGCGAGACGGTGGTGAGCACCTATCACCATTTGCTCATCGGTGGTGTTCCTCGGCATCTGACTCCCGAGACGGTCTTCGTGGTCGGGGCGGTTGGACCGAGTCAGCGTCTCGAGGATCTGATCGAGTCGGCGGTCGGCCAGCGAATCCGGGTGGACGCCTGGGGGAGGAGAATCGATCCACGACGGAACGCCACCCATGTTCTCCACGCCGAGCCTGTGGCCACCCTCAGGAGCGCGGCCACCACCAAGACGGCTCCCTATTGGGTCGAAGCGTGGTTGGAGGCCGACCGACAGCTCCGGGAGACCATCGACCGGAGTCTCGACGAGGTCACCGTTCCGTCCGGCGCTTCGATCGCTCGTTCTCTCAACGATGTCTCATGGGAAAGGTTGGTGGTTGCCTCGTCCCTCCCGATTCGTGAGGTCGACAGCCATCTCACCCGCCGGGGCACCGTGATCGCCAATAGGGGCGCCTCGGGAATCGATGGATTTGTGTCCACCGCCCTCGGAGTTGCTTCGGCGACATCGCGCACATTGGCGATATCGGGCGATCTGTCGCTGCTCCACGACTCGAATGGCTTTCTCTGTGATGTAGTCGACGATCTCGTGATGATCGTGCTCGACAACGATGGGGGCGGGCTGTTCGACGATCTCCCACCGGCGGCCCATGCGCCGTTCTACGAGAGGCTCTTTGTTACTCCGCACGGCCGGGACCTCGGGCAACTGGCGCGATTCCACAACCTCGGGTTCATGACAGTCGAGAAACCCGAACAGGCAACCTCCGCTTCTATGGAGAGACTCGACCGAGGCGGGCGGCATCTGATCCGCGTGCCGATCGAACGCCGGGCCGACCTGGAGACCCGCCAGATGCTCGAAGAGGTGAGCCGCGAGTTTGTGTCTCTATTGCAGCCCTAGTGCCTTGAGCATCGGGCGGAGCTTCAACTCCGTCTCGGCAAACTCGAAGTCGACGTTCGAGCCGGCCACGATCCCGCCCCCGGCATAGAGAGTGACCGTCCTGTCGGCGAACAGACCGCAACGAAGGGCGATGGCGAACTCACCGTCTCCGTCGGCGTTGAACCAGCCGACGGGTCCCCCGTACCTGCCTCGAGATCTTGGCTCGACATCCCTGATCATCCTTGTCGAGGCGTCCGGTGGCTTTCCCGAAACGGCCGCCGTTGGATGAAGGGACCCCAGCACGTCCATGACGGTGGTGCCGGTGGTTGCCGGTCCCACGAATCTGGTCGCCAGATGGTTTATGTCGCCGAACCGGAGCACCGTTCGCTGTTGCACGTCGAGCGACGTCGTGTGAGCCTTGATCCTTTCCTCCACGGACGACGATGAAAGGGCGTGTTCTCGGTCCATCTTGTCCGAGACGAGGTTTTCTGCTTCCGACGCCGTACCGGCGAGTGCCAGTGACGAGATCCGCCCATCCTGAAGGGAGACCAGAAGCTCGGGACTGGCTCCCACCAGACCTTTGACCTGAAAGGTGTAACTATCCGATTCGCTCGCCCGGAGACGGTCAACAACAACCTCGACGGGGACCTCCGAATCGAACTCGATATCGACCTGACGGGCGATCACCACCTTTTGGATCGTCCCGGCTTCGATCGATTCCAGTGCCGCCGACATCGCTGTTTGCCATCCGGCAGCCCCGTCGGAGACGATTCGGCCATCGGGTAGGGCACGGTCGGGTGGGGAAATCTCCTCCACATCCATATCAACGACATCCTCCGTCATCTCGATGACCGAACCTCTCTCCTCGAGGTCGAAAGTGAACGATGCCATGGCGAACTGTCTCCCACTCTTCCGAAGAGCCGTCAGAGCTCGCAGGTAGCGAAGAGGCCCGGCTCCCGGATCGAAGCCTTGAGACGGGCCCCGACCGATGAGGGCACGGCCGTGGCGAATCCATGCCAGATTGGGTTGAGCGGCCTTGGTCACTCCGGGAAGGGTAGAACCTCCCCGGACGAGTAGACGATGCCAACGTCGCTTGCCAGTCGGGCGAAGACGGACGGATCACCTGATGCTGCCAACCGCACCCGGCCCTCGCCTCCGATGACACCTGCCACTCGAATCGTCTGGGCCGCCACGGCAGGCGCCGGGTCGATGACGGTGATCCCCGGGCCGGCGATCCTTTCGATGACCGGTCGGAGGAAGGAGAAGTGAGTGCACCCGAGAACGAGGACGTCTGCCCCCTCATCGATCATCGGAATCAGAGCGGCGGTGATAGTTGAATCGACATCGGGGCCGGCGAACTCTCCTCGCTCGACCATTTCGACCCACTCCGGACAGGCTCGAGTGACCACCTGGGCATTTCCCGCGTGGTCGCTCACCACGGACTCGAAGAGACGACCCTGAAATGTGGCCTTGGTGGCAAACACACCGATTACTCCTGTCTCAGAGGCGGCGGCGGCAGGTTTCACAGCGGGCTCCATGCCGATTATCGGAATCTCCTGGCACGACTCTCGTAGCGAGTCCAGGGCAGCAGCGGACGCCGTGTTGCAGGCGACCACCAGTGTCTCCGCCCCCTGCTGGATGAGCCAGGTGGCCACCTCGTGAGACATCGAGCGGACCTCGTCGAGGCTCCTGTTTCCGTACGGCGCCCTGGCCCGGTCGGCAACATAGAGAAGGTCGGCGTTGGGTGCCAGCATCTTGATTTCGATGAGAACCGAAAGCCCGCCGAGTCCCGAGTCGAAGACACCGATCATGGGTTACCGTCGACTGTTAGTCGAAGGAGGTTCAGGTTGGACGTTGAAGGTTCGGTTGCGGTGGTCACTGGTGGTGTCTCTGGTCTTGGCCTGGGTGTTGCTCAAAGGATGGTCCGTCGAGGTGCATCGGTGGTAATGCTCGACATAAACGAGGAGCGTGGCAAGGAGGCGACGCAAGAGCTTGGTGACGAGTCCCGGTTTATCCACTGTGACGTATCCAACTCCGAAGACGTCAGTGCGGCCGTGTCCGGTGCGCATGAAGCCTTTGGCTCTATCGATGTGCTGGTGAATGCGGCAGGTGTGGCGCCCGCACAGCGCGTTGTCTCCCGCGATGGGGTGTTGTTCGATCTGGATCTGTTCAAGTTCACCATCGGAGTCAATCTCATCGGGATGTTCGACATGATCAGAAACGTCGCCGCGGTCATGGCGACAAACGACCCTGGCGAAACGGGGGAGAGAGGGGTCATAGTCAATGTTGCATCGATAGCTGCGTTTGAGGGTCAGGTCGGCCAGGCCGCATATTCCGCCTCGAAGGGCGGCGTGGTTGCGATGACGCTGCCAATCGCCCGCGATCTGGCCGGGGCCGGCATCCGCGTCGTCACGATTGCGCCAGGCATCATGGACACCCCTCTGCTGGCCGGCGCTCCTCAGGAATTGCGTGACTCACTGGCCAAACTTCATGTCTTTCCTCAAAGGCTCGGCACCGCCGAAGACTTCTCTCATCTCGTTCAGGCGGTCATCGAGAATGAGATGATCAACGGTGAGGTGATTCGACTCGATGCCGCGGCGCGAATGCCTCCGAAGTGATCCCAAGATGACCACCCGGATCGCCCTCATCTGTTTTGACGATATGGAGGAGTTGGATCTGGTCGGCCCCTGGGAGGTGCTACGCATGTGGCAACTGACTCATCCGGAAGACGATGTGGACGTCTTCACCGCTTCGACGGATGGCCGGACCGTTATCTGCGCGAAAGGGATGAGAATCACCGCTGACACCTCCGTCAACGATCTCGGGAGGGTTGACGTGATCGTCTATCCGGGAGGCCGTGGGACCAGACGCCATCTCGACGACGCACAGGTGAAGTTGTTTCTCTCCGAGCAGGCGGCGGCGGGGACGTTGATGACCTCTGTCTGCACCGGCTCGCTGGTGTTTGCGGCTGCGGGTCTGCTGAATCAGCGTCCGGCGACGACACACTGGGGCTCGCTCGACCTCCTGGCGAGTTTGGACGAGACGATCGAGGTCCGACCCGAGGACCGATTTGTCGACAGTGGGGAGGTCATCACCGCGTCGGGTGTCTCCGCGGGTATCGACATGGCCCTACATCTAGTTGCCCGGCTTCACTCCACCGAACGCGCTCGTCAGGTCAAGCGGGACATCCAGTACGACCCATCGCCACCGGTCTAGGAGCAGACTCCTAGAGGGGCTGCAAGCCGCTCAAACTCTCCGGGTTCTCCAGACCGGTCAGATCCCCCGGATCGGTGTCGAGCGCTACCGCCTTGATCACCCGACGCATGATATTCTGCGACCGGGTCCGGGGCAGGTCATCCACCCACCGGATGGTTTTGGGGCGGAAGGCCTTGCCGAGTGTCTCGTCCGTCCTGGCCTCGACCTTTGCGGTCAGCGTGTCATCGGGAGTCACCCCGGGCGCCGGTACGAGGAAGAGGGCAATCGATTCGCCCTTCAACTCGTCAGGTACCCCTATGGCGGCAGCCATGACGACCTCGTCAAGCGACACCGCGACCGACTCGATCTCGGCAGGCCCGATTCTCTTTCCGGCGATGTTCAAGGTGTCGTCAGAGCGCCCGTGCAGATACCAGAACCCGTCTTCGTCAATGGATGCCCAGTCGCCGTGGACCCAGGTGTCGTCGAAGCGCGACCAGTAGGTGGCGATGTATCTCTCCGGCTCGCCCCAGAACCCCCTTGTCATCCCCGGCCATGAGCCCCTCATCACAAGCTCTCCCACCTCTCCACGGACTGGCACACCTGCATCGTTGTACACGTCGGCATCGACCCCCAGCGCAGGGCCGCCAACCGATGTCGGCTTGATCCCCTGGAGGAGATTGACCGAAAGGATGCATGCCCCGATCTCGGTGCCCCCCGAGATGTTCACGATGGGAACCCTCTCGTGTCCGACGTCGCGGAACAACCACCACCACGGCTCGGGATTCCAGGGCTCTCCGGTGCTGCCGAAGGTCTTCAGCCTGGACAAGTCGTGACGATCCGCTTCTACGGCTCCATGAGGCTGGAGGGAGCGCACCAGCGTCGGGGAAAGCCCAAGGATGGTCACACCGAGTTGTGAGACAACTTCCCAGATGCGATCGGG
>JAUXMQ010000109.1 GCA_030623125.1 Acidimicrobiia bacterium | reverse complement strand
TCATCAGGGCGCTCGCTCGACCTGATAGCTCTCAACCAGTTGGAGTTTCTCAGTGATCATCTCCTGAAGTGGGTGCCACAGTTCACTGCAAGAATTCAGGGCGCCGATCGACATCGTTTCTATACCGCATTGGCGGAGGCCGTCCATTCGTTTCTCGAGCATGAACGCCAGCTCGTGCCACTAATGGTTGACGCGTTGGCTGGAGCCAACTCATGACCACGATTCTGTTTTGCACCGAAGAAGAGGCAATGCCGGATATCGAGATCGGGGACGCGGTGCTCATCGGCGTTGATGATCTCTGTGAGCTGCCACGGCAAATCGCCTCCTTGGTGGCTGACGACGAGAAAGAACTGGTCCTCGCCCTTCATGGGGATCGGCTTCAACTCGGTGCTTTGCAGGCAGCAGCCCGTCGGCTTGGTTTTGATCCCTTGTCGCTGGGATTACTCGACCTGAGGTCGGTCGCCGAAGGAGACGGCTTGCTCAGAGCCCTGGCGGCGACCAGAGCGCGTCTCTCCCGAGTCCCCGGATCCCATCCCGAACAGGTGAAGCTCTTGCCTCCCGATCGATCCACCCGCCGGGGCCTCTTTTCGATCGGCACTCCGACCTATGTAGCAGCCCCGGCGATCGAGCACGAGATCTGCGTCGCCGGCGACGGTTGTCGGGTTTGCGTCTCGGGATGCCCCGCCGGGGCGCTCTCCTGGGACGGTGGAGCGGTCACAAACGACAAGACATCGTGCGTGGCGTGTGGCATCTGCGTCACTTCCTGTCCGACCGGGGCTGTGATCAACCCGATCGTCACACCTGATGCAATCGAAGCGGAGATCTCGGCAGCCATCGGCTACGGATCGGACCCGATCGGAATCAGGTATCGATGCCAGGAGGCAACGATTGGCTTCGAGCACGGATGGCACCAAGTCGAAGTGCCGTGCACCGGAATGCTGACTGTGGGATGGTTGCTGGCGCCTCTTGTTCTGGGAGCGAAAGAGGTTGATGCCGTTCCATGCAGTGCCGGCGGCTGCTCTCTCAACAACGGTGATCGCTTGATGGCAACCATGGACGATGCCTCCACCGTTTTGCATGAGTTCGGCCTCGATGCCACGGCTTCCCCTTACATCGAACCCCGACCCGACCTGATGAACGCCAGCGAGCTATTCGGCCACGGGTCAACGATAGGGGCGATTCGGCTTCTTTCGGCAGATGCGCCGGAAGCAAGGGCGAGCCTCCAAGCCGCCGACGTGGGGACGGTGACGATCGACTCCGATGTATGCACTGCTTGCGAGATGTGCGCCAATGTGTGTCCGACGGACGCTCTTCAATCGGGCCTGGAAGACGAATGTGTCATCATCGATTTCGATCCAAGGTCATGCGTCGCCTGTGGTCAGTGCGTCTTGGCCTGTCCAGAGATCGAAAGCAATGCCATCACCATGACGAGGAGTTTCGACCTCGTCGATTGGGCAAGCGGCCGACGCGAGATTCGGCGTGAGGCGACGCCCTCGTGCGAGGTATGCGGACAACCCATCGCCCCGGCAGCGATGCTCTCCCGCATCGAGTCGATCCTCGGGAAGGACGACGGGGGGACGCTGGCACTCATCGGCAGAAGATGTGTCAATTGCCGGGGAAGGTAAGAGTCGAGGCCCGCTATCGAAGCTACGCAGCTAGTTGTGCCCCTTTGCCGGGCGGGGACGGGGGTGCTCACAGAGTTCGTAGAAGTTCCCGTCAGGGGCCCGGAAGTAGAACCAACGATGACCGTCCATGCCCTTCTCCAACTCGGTAACGCCCTCGGCTTCGGCAGCGAGCAACTCGTCACGCGCTCCCTCGACGTCGTCGACCCAGAATCCGGCAACCGGGCCCGTGTCGAGATGGCTGTGCTCCACCGAGTCGGGGCCGAAAATCTCGAGAAGGTCGCCGTTGGCAGCCGCAAGACGGGCGAAACCAGGCACTTCAGTGGTGATCTCCATTCCAAGAACGTCGGAGAAGAACCTGGAGGTCTTCCCGAGGTCTTGGGTAGCGGAACCGATCCAAATGATGCCTTTGATCTCCAAGACTTCTCCTCAGTCGATGACGATTGCGGATCAGGATAGAGTCGACGCCATGACCGAAGCCGCGAGCACCGAGACCGGCTCCAATGATCTCGTCATCGCAATGAGCCCAAAACAACTCGTGGGCCTGGTGGCGTTCATCGCCTTCGTGGTGGTGGTGACGCGGGCCCGTCGCCGGGCAGGACGGCGTTAGCGGTCTAGACCGACTGACGGTCCCGATGCTCGATGGTGCCGTCGGCGTGGAGGGCAAATCGGCCATCGGTCCGGGCGTGCACCGGATCTGACCTGTCCCACGGCCAGCCACCGAATTGGGTGCGCCGATAGTCATCCACGGCCGTTTGCAACTCTTCGGGCGTGTTCATGACGAACGGCCCGAGTTGGTAGACGGGTGCACCGATCGGTCTGCCCTGGAGTAGGAGGAACTCTGCGGGCTCACCACGGTTCGCGAGTGTGACACTTCGGGTCGGGTCGAGTCTGACCCCGACCTTCGACGCGACCGACGTGTCGTCGACAGTCACCTCATCTCCCAGGAAACAGTGCAACATCCGGTTGACGCCCTCCGAGGTGGGTGGCAGCACCCACGAGGCGCCGGGATCAAGACGGATGAGCCAGATGGCGAGATCCGAGGTCGATCGGGACGCCCACGAATCGGGAGGCGGCGATGGTGGGATGTGGTCCCCCAACGAGCCGGCGATCAGATCGACCGACACACCGTCTGCCGGCGTGATGGTGGGGATTGACTCACTCCACAACATCCCGAAGTAGGCAGGGACCATTTTTGACTCGGGTGGGAGGTTGAGCCAGATCTGAAACAGCTCCATCGGGTTGGGACGATCTTCCTCGAGGAGAGGGAACATCTCGGAGTGCATGATCCCGCTTCCCGTGGTCAGCCATTGGACGTCACCTTCGCCGTAACGCGCCGTGGCGCCAAGTGAATCGGAATGGTCCACATAGCCTCGTCGTACAACGGTGACCGTCTCGAAACCACGATGAGGATGCTGGGGAAATCCGGGGACGGCCACCCCGTGATACATGCTCCAGCCCTTCTGATAGGAGAAGTCGGAGCCGAGGTTGCGACCCAGCAATGACTCGTCGGGACCGAGCGCGTCGTTGCCTTTCGGGTAGTAGTCGACGTGATGAACGGTGAAGATGAAGGGGTCGATGCCTTCCCACGGGAATCCGAGTTCTACTCGATCGAGAACTGCGCTCATATTGGTCAGGGCCTCCATCCGTGAGTTAGGACACTAGGGCAAACTCGACAACCAATGGTCGGTCCCGGCTATTTCACACAGCGAGATGTAATCGAAGGATCGCACGCCCTGACCGGGCCCGTGGAAGACAATTCTTAGACAAATATCTAAAACGCGGAATAAACGGTGGGTCAAAGGTTGCTGTAACCGCTCGTGACAGATGAGACCAGCCAAAAAGGAGAAGTCACCATGAAGAGTCCCACACAGCGCACCGCTCTCGTGACTGGAGCCAGCTCGGGGCTGGGTCTCGAGGCATCGGCTCAATTCGCCGAGCAGGGATTCGACCGGGTGATCATCACCACCAGAACCGCGGAGAAAGCCAAAACGACCAGATCCCAACTCGAGACGCGCACAGGCAAGAAAGTGTTCGAGACTCTGATCCTCGACAACCACAGCCTGGCAACCGCCGAAGCCGCTGTTACCCAGCTTGCCGATCGAGGCGGCCAAATCGACGTACTCATCCTGAACGCGGGCATTGCGCCTACAAAGGACTTACGTCAATCAGACGATGGACTCGAAGCCACCGTTTCGGCCAGCCTGGTCGGTCATCACCTTCTGACTATGCGACTGCTCGAGAAGGATCTTCTCAGCGCCAACGCTCGCATTGTCATTGCTGGATCCGAGGCCGCACGGGGTGACGTACCCACCTTCAAGCCGCTCGACCTGGACAAGGTTGCTGCAGAGAATTTCGACGGCGACCTGGAGGCGGCGATCGACGCTCAGATGTTCATGAAGGCACCGCTGAGTTATAAGCCGTCCAATACCTACGCAACCACCAAGATGTTCGTCGCCTGGTGGGCTGCGGAGCTCTCACGCATGCTTCCACAAGGAATGACGGTCAATGCGGTCTCCCCCGGTAGTACCCCGGACACCAATGCGATCAACAACGCCCCCTTCTACATGCGAAAGCTGATGGTTCCGATGTTCAAGCTCATCCCCGGCATGTCGCACTCGGTGGCGGACGGAGCCGGCAGGTATCTCGAGATTGCGCTCCTAGAGGACGGCGTCACCGGCCAATTCCTAGCTTCGAAGCCGGGAAAGATGACCGGACCGCTCGAAGAGATCAAGATGGATCACATCGATAACCGTGCCGGACAACATGCCCTCTGGAACAAGACCGTCGAATTGGCCGGCGGGGTGGGGTACCCGACGCGAGACTCGGCGCCGACCGAACGAAGGCTCGCGGGCTAGCGTCTTGCGTGTGCACCAGGGTGGCTCCACTCGCATCATGTGCACACGCTTGGATCCGCCGACCAGAGGCAAACCGAAGGACTACTTCTTGTGGTGTCTGCGTCGTTCGCTCTCGGCGAGATAGCGCTTTCTCACGCGGATGGCATCGGGCGTGACTTCGACCAGCTCGTCGTCCGCAATCCACTCCATCGCAAGCTCCAAGGTCAATTTGCGTGCCGGCTTGAGCTTGATGGCCTCGTCGGATGCGTGAGTTCGAATGTTGGTGAGCTGCTTCGCTTTGGTCGCGTTTACCACCATCTCCTCCGGTCGGGAGGCCTCGCCGATGATCATCCCCTCGTACAACTCTCCGCCGGGCTCGATGAAGAGCTCACCCCGCTTGTGAAGGTTGTCGAGGGCGAATCCGGTTGCCGATCCGAGCCGGTCGGACATCATGGCGCCACCGACACGATGGGGCCACTCCCCCACCCACGGAATCCACCCGGCCTGGTGCTGGTGCAGAAGGGCGGTTCCCCTCGTGGCGGTCATCAGCAACGACCGGAATCCGAGCAGACCCCGTGAGGTGGCTTCCAACGTCACCACGGTTCTCCCCGTGTCCCCCGGCCTGAGATCGGTGACCTTGCCCTTGCGGGGAGCAATGGCCTGAGTGACCGTGCCGACATGGTTGTCTGGCACGTCGACCACGGCGCGCTCCAATGGTTCGTGCGGTTTGCCATCGACCTCGCGGATGATCACCTGCGGTCGGC
>JAUXMQ010000141.1 GCA_030623125.1 Acidimicrobiia bacterium | reverse complement strand
GAGGCAATTGCAATAAAGGCGGACGTTTCCGATGGTGAACAGGTGGGCGCCATGTTCGATCAGATCAAGGACGAACTTGGGGCCGTGGCCGTGTTGGTCAACAACTCCGGTATCCCCAGAGAACACCAGTTACTTCGGATGAGTGAGGACCAGTTCGACGAAGTGATCGCCACCAATCTGCGCTCTGTCTTCCTGTGCACCAAAGCCGCGATGAGAGGCATGCTGAGGGAGAGATGGGGTCGTGTGATCTCGGTCGCCTCGGTGGCCGGGCTGGTCGGCAATGCCGGTCAGGCCAACTATGCGGCCTCGAAGGCCGGCATTGTCGGGTTCGCCAAGTCGGTGGCGAAGGAGGTCGGGTCGCGCGGCATCACCGTCAACGTCGTCGCCCCGGGGTTCATCGACACCGACATGACCGATGCCCTCGGAGACGACATGAAGGAGGTCGTCCTCGGATCTATCACTCTTGGCAGGTTCGGGAACCCTGAAGATGTGGCCGGTGCGGTCGGTTTCCTGGCGTCGGACGATGCTTCCTACGTCACCGGGCAGGTGATTTCGGTCGACGGGGGCATTGCCCTGTAGGTTCTTCCAGATAAACAAACAAGCGAGGAGTAGAAAATGGATAGAAACGAGGTCTCGAGTCGTCTGAATGGCGTGCTCGTGTCGGAACTCGGCTTGGATGCCGACAAGATCAATGACGATGCCCACTTCGAGGAAGATCTCGATGTGGACAGTCTTGGTGTCGTTGAGCTTCTGATGGCTCTCGAAGACGAGTTCGACATCAAGATCCCGGACGAAGAGGCCGAGTCGATCATGACCGTCGGTCAGGCCATCGATCTGGTCAACAACAAACTGGGTGCCTGACCTGGCACACCACTAGCCAATGCCATCGTATCGGCGTCGGGTTGTCGTCACCGGGATGGGAGCGATCACGCCGGTGGGTCTCGATGTCGCTTCTTCGTGGACGGCCATCAGGCGGGGAACATCCGGGATTGGCCCAATCACCCTCTTCGATACGACCGACTACCGCACAAGGATTGCCGGCGAGGTCTCGGAATGGAACAACTCGTTGCATTTCGAGCGGAAGGATGCCAGACGTCTCGACCGATTCTCCGAGTTCTTCATCGTTGCCTCCCGTCAGGCGATCTCCGATGCGGGCCTGGACTACTCGGGCGATCCTGAAGCAGCTTCGCGAGTCGGCGTCATGGTCGGTGCCGGCTTCGGGGGCATGGGCTCGTTCATAGAGGAGATAGACACGCTGCGTGATCGAGGTCCCGGGCGGGTCAGCCCAATCGGAGTCCCCCGGATCATTCCCAACATGGCGGCCGGTCTGGTATCGATCGAGCACGGCCTGACCGGACCGGTCTCTTGTGTGGTCACGGCTTGCAGCGCCTCGGCCAACGCCATCGGGGATGCCGCCGAGTTGATCCGAAGGGGTGCCGCCGATGTCATGGTCGCCGGAGGAGCCGAGGCTGCGATCACGACATTTGGGGTGGCCACATTCGCACAGGCGAGGGCCCTTTCGATGCGCAACGACGACCCGGAGTCTGCGTCACGGCCCTTCGACGCCGAGCGTGATGGATTCGTCATGGGCGAGGGTGGAGCCGTACTGGTGCTCGAGTCGCTGGAACACGCAGATGCACGTGGCGTCAAGCCGCTCGCGGAGGTCACCGGTTATGGCATGTCTGCCGACGCATATCACATCACTCTCCCCAGACCCGGAGGATCAGGGGCGGCACGAGCGATGAAGGCCGCCATGGACGACGCCGGTCTGGGCCCCGAGGAGATCGGCTACATCAACGCCCACGGGACCTCGACGTCAGCCAACGACTCGACGGAGACAGCAGCTATTCGGTTGGCGCTGGGGGCTGAAGCCGATACCACGCCGGTCTCGTCGACGAAGTCGATGACAGGTCACATTCTCGGAGGTGCGGGAAGCGTGGAGGCTGTTTTCAGCATCCTCGCGCTGGCTGACCAGGTGCTGCCGCCGACGATCAACTACGAGACGCCAGATCCGGAGTGTGATCTCGACTATGTGCCAAACGTGGCGCGAGAGGTCGAGTTCGACCATGCCATGTCCAACTCGTTCGGCTTTGGCGGTCACAACGTCTCGCTGATCTTCAGTAAGGTGTGACGAGACTTTTCACTTTGTCTTCTCCCGCCATTCGGCAAGGCTGCGATAGACCAGCACCAGGACAAGCCCCACCCCAACCGTCACCGCCACGAAAGCGATAACGGCGACTGCGAACGCCCACCCGTTGCAGGATGAGACCTGTCCCGCGCTATCGGGCTGGCCGCAGCTGATAACCGTTACGACCCAGCCAAGGGTCCCGGCGAGGAGCCCAAGGATCAGCGAAGGTCTCGCGATCCAGGGATTCGGAGATCGTCTCACGGGTGATCTCGGGGGGCGCTTGGTCTACCACGATCGTCGATCCCCGCCTTGTCGAGGATCTCCTTTGGAGCGAGCTCAGGCGGGATCGGATATGACGATCCGACCTCTCTCGGAGGATGAAAGGCGGTCTTTACCGTGGGGTCCCAGGCCAGGGCCGCGATCAGGACGCCCAGACTGACGCTGACGAAACCGCTGGGCGCCCCCATCGGGTACGCCGCGATGATGGCCAGCGCCGGCCACAGGAGTCGGACCGCCAGAAGACCCCCCGGGAGAACCCGTGAGTAAGCGAAGGCGGCTAGAGGAGCGCTGAGGCCCACGACCAAGATCACCCATGGTCGTGAGTTGCTGTTGGCGATGCCCAGCACGAAAGGTGTTCCGAGAAGAATCAAGGGAACCAGCACCGATCTCGCCGGAGGGCCGGCCGCGGCCGGGAGTTCGCGCACCCGGTCGGTAACTGATGACATGTTGAGAGACAGCCCGGCCAAGGCTGTCGCGACGAGTCCGATGATCCAGAGCAAGTCGATAGGTCGAACTATTGCCAGCAGGGCCGTCGCTCCAACCAAGACCAGGCCCAGCCTTCGGGCCCACCGGCTGCCGGCAACCACCATGCCGGCGACCGACGTCGTCGCCACACCGAGGAGACCGACGCACATCAGGAACACCGACGTGGAGTCGAAGGGCCCCCCGTCGACTATGAGGGCAACCGTCCAAGTCACCGCGGCCACCAGTGGCATGGCCGCCGGCAGAGGAGACTTCACGCCGGAGTCGGATGTGTGGGGCCGTCGCCGGCTCTGACCACCCTCAGATCTGACTTCTCGCCGAAACGGGGCGAGTCTCCTGGCTGCCACATCGTTTCCTCCTGCCACGTGCTCCCAGGGCGGAGGGTGACGATGGCGCCGTTCCCGGGCTTGTGGTCATGCAGATCGGCTAGAGGTGATCCAACCAATCGCAGACGTCCCGCCTGGATCGGGTCCTGATGAGACACGATCACGACATCACCGTGCGGATGCTCCTCATCCAACCGACGGGCGACGCCGGCGACACGATCGCCCACGTCACCGAGACTCTCATCGACGAAATCGAGCTGATCGGGGTGCTCCAGATAGGCCTCCAACTCGCCGGGGAAGACATCCGGTAGCGACCCCCAAGGGTGACCTCTCCATCTGTCGGAGATCGACCACTCGGTGAGGTTCTCATCAACACGCACCGGCACACCGGATCTGGCCGCTATCTCCTCAGCCGATCGGAGCGAGCGCTCGAGGGGAGACGACCAAATAGCTACCAGCGGTCGTGGACCGAGATATCTGCCCACCCGTCTCGCCTGATCGAGCCCATGGGGAGAAAGACCGAAGCCTGGCATTGAGCCACATACGAGGTGTTGCGGATTGTCGACCTCCGCATGTCTGACAAGGTGGATCAATGCCGCCATCTGCTCAGTTTGGCCGGTTGCCTCCACAATCGGGGGTAACTTCAGGGACCGTGTGGTCAGAGCCATTCCTTCATGTCGACATGGATTCGTTCTTTGTCGAAGTCGAGCGTGTTCGAGATCCGACGCTGGTGGGTCGTCCCGTTGCCGTAGGGGGAACTGGCAAACGCGGTGTCATCGCCAGCGCCTCGTACGAGGCTCGCCGATTTGGAGTTCATTCGGCTCAGCCGACCGCGTCAGCTCTCCGGATGTGTCCGGATCTGACGATCGTTCCGGCGGCGCACGGGCGTTACAGCGAGATTTCGGTTCAGGTGTTCGTCATCTTTCGCTCATTCACTCCGCTCGTGGAGGGTCTCAGTCTCGACGAGGCGTTTCTCGACGTGACCGGCCTGAAGAATCACTACAGATCGTCAATCGAGGTTGGAGAAGCCATCCGCGAGTCGTTGAGGACAGAGCTTCGACTACCTGCATCCGTGGGTGTCGCTTCAAACAAGTTCATCGCCAAGCTGGCCTCCGAAGAGGCGAAACCAGACGGACTGCTCCATGTCGCCACGAACACCCAACTCGAGTTCCTTCATGAACTGCCTGCCAGCTCTCTTTGG
>JAUXMQ010000158.1 GCA_030623125.1 Acidimicrobiia bacterium | reverse complement strand
GGCTATTGCAGCGGCACGCTTGGCCGCCCGGTCGCTTCCTTCCGAACCGTCGATACCCGCCACGATTGTGGACACTTGCCACTCCATTTGCACCTCCATATCCGGCGATTTTAGAACAACGTCTGGACGATGTGGCCGGCCGCCAGTGCGTAGAGCCCGGCGACGAGGTCGTCAGTGGTCACACCAATGGCTCCCGGGAGACGCTCGGCGGCGGCAACACCAGGGAAAACGCCTTTGAAGACGTCGGCAGCCCGAAAGACAACGAAGGCGACAATCGACCCCGGCCAGAGACTCAGGCCGATCAGCGCCAGGAACATTCCGGCTGCCTCATCGATCACAATCCAGCCTGCGTCGCCCTCGTCCTCGACGAATCGACGGGCGGACCAGACGCTCAGGACGATGATGATCACCGTCGCAGCGATTTGGGCCACCCAGCCGAAGCGTGCACCAATGAAGAGGGCAACGACAGCTGCGAAGAGCGAAGCAACTGTGCCGGACCCCGCGTCGTTTCCACGGACCTTCCCGAGGAGGAGGCCGGTGCCGAACCAGGACGCGACAAGACGATGCATGGGCGGCGAGCCTAGAAGCCGTTTCTGGTGTGGGCCGGTTGCGTATAGCCTTTAGACAATGGAACCAGCATCTCATATCTGGAGTGACGGCGAATTCGTGTCCTGGGACGACGCCACAGTCCACTTTCTATCGCACGCTTTGCAATACGGGACGGGTGTCTTCGAGGGTATTCGGGCCTACGACACCCCGGAGGGGACGGCAGTATTCAGGCTTCACGATCACATGGTCCGTCTCGAAGCTTCGGCTCGCGCATATGCCATTCCCATGCCATACACCGCCGCCGAGCTCGACGAGGCGTGTCTGGAGCTTTTGCGAGTCACGGAGTTGGAGTCGGCCTATATTCGGCCCCAAGTGTTCTACGGACTTGGTGCCATCGGGATCAACCCGGCTGATACCCCGGTCCACACCATGATGGGTGCCTTCTCGTTTGGCGCGTACCTCGGAGAAGAAGGAGTTCTCCAGGGCATCACGACGATGGTGTCGAGCTGGAGACGGATCTCGCACACATCGCTCATTCCGACCGCAAAGGGCTCAGGTGGATACCTCAACTCGGTTCTCGCCAAGCAGGAGGCGCTGCGAGCCGGCGTCGATGAGGCGATCATGCTCAACGACGGTGGGACGGTTTCGGAAGGAAGCGGGATGAATCTCTTCACCGTGAGCAACGGTGTGGTCCACACCCCCTCGGTGTCGTCAGGAATCTTGGAGGGCATCACCCGCAACTCCGTCATGGAGCTTCTGAGAAAAGAAAACGTGGAGGTGCGCGAGGTGGATCTTGCCCGTGGAGCCCTTTACACCGCGGACGAGGTATTCCTCACCGGTACAGCCGCCGAAGTGACGCCAGTCAGGGAGATCGATGGCCGAACAGTCGGACCCGGTGAGCCCGGTCCGGTCACCAGAAAGGCGCAGGACCTCTTTGCTGCCGCCGTCGCCGGCAAGCTCGACGACTACAAGCATTGGCTCAGCTTCGTTTAGTGAGTCGCTGATGGCACAGCAGCCAAACGTGGAGATAGCCGAGACAGCGAGGCCGCGACCAGATCTCGAACCCGCTCCTGCCAAAAAGTGGCGCTCGGCCAAGCCCGGGATTCCATCGGGACCGGCCGATGTGCCCCAGGGAGGCGGTTTCGGCCATGCCGGGCCCGATCCTGGTTGGGCGTTGCGGCTGGTGGCCACCGCCGACTTGCCGACCGATGATCCACGACTCGAGTCGGTGGTGACGGGCCTGGTGTTGGCAAGGGCTTCTGCATCCGGACGTGCTCCTGTTCCCGAGGACATCGATGTGGCTCTCTTCTTATGCGGATACGGCGAAGACGCCGAGCCCGAACTCATAGAGCGTCGCGAGCGATGGCTTGCTGCCGTTCCGCACGAGAAACGGCCAGGTGAGGCGGCCGTGGCCGATATCGACCGCGACCTGATCGTCAACAAGATGGAACAGATTCGCTACGCATACCGGCTATCCGACAAGGGCTAGTGGCCCTTTGCCCAAATAGCTACGCGGTCTCACCGGCCCTCGACGCCTCTGGCGGCGTCCTCCGCCTCGACGCAGCTACGGCTGCGCCTTCGTTGTGTGGCCTGGCCAGATGACGCCGATGACTCGGTGATACTGCGGCATCAATTGAGCAACAGACCACTAGCGTCCTCTCCCTCATGAAGATCGTTCGAATGAAAGCCGGCGACGACATCGCTTATGGGGTCGCCGATGCCGAAGGCGTGGTTGTCTACAAGGGCTCTCCGTTCGTTGCTTGGGAGCCAACCGAGACTGTCGTTCCCTGGCCCAGTGTCAGTCTCCTTTCCCCGGTGATTCCGACAAAGGTTCTTTGCGTGGGGAAGAACTACGAAGACCATGTTGATGAGATGGATGGCGAGATCCCCGAGGAACCGCTGATCTTCATGAAACCGGCGACCTCGGTCATTGGCCAGAACGCGGCCGTGATCCACCCGCGAATCAGCAAAGAGGTGCATCATGAGGCCGAGCTTGCCATGGTTATCAGCCGCCCCGCTCGAAACATCAGGGCCGAGGATGCGTCCCGTTACATCTTTGGATATACCGCAGCCAACGATGTCACAGCTCGCGACCTGCAAGCAAAGGACGCCCAATGGACCAGGGCCAAGGGCTTCGACACTTTCTGCCCGCTCGGCCCGGCTATCGAGACCGAACTGGACCCTCTGGAGCGTCTGGCGGTGATCTGCAGGGTCAACGGAGAGGTCCGTCAGGCCGGCTTCACATCGGACATGGTGTTCGGGGTCGCCGAGATACTCGAATACATAACGTCGTTCATGACACTTCTGCCCGGCGATGTGGTTCTCACCGGAACACCTTCGGGTGTGAGCAAAGTCGAGCCGGGTGATGTGATGGAGGTTGAGATCGACGGCATCGGGACTCTCACCAATCGAGTCGTATCTCAATGACTGTTCGAGTTCGGATGGCTCCGTCACCGACGGGGACGCTGCACGTCGGTACCGCTCGGGCGGCGCTCTTCAACTGGCTCTACGCACGGCACACAGGCGGAACCTTCATTCTGCGCATCGACGACACCGATCGGGAACGGTCGACGGCCGAGTTCGAAGAGGAAATCCTCGACTCCCTTCGCTGGCTTGGCCTCGATTGGGACGAGGGCATCGGTGTTGGTGGCCCACATGGCACCTACCGCCAGTCCGACCGCCTGGAGCGTTATCAGGACGTGGCGCACTCGTTGGTCGAGTCGGGTGCCGCCTACTACGACAACCGATCAACCGAGGAGTTGGAGTCCTTGCGCCAGAAAGCCCAGAGCGAAGGCAAGCACCCTGGTCACTACATCCGGAGACCCGGCGCAGCGGGCGAGTCGGGTGTAATCCGCCTGTCCGTGCCCCAGGATGCTCCGGTGGAGTTCGACGACTTGGTGCGGGGCACGGTCAGATTCGAGCCTCGGGACATCGACGACTTTGTCATCCTGCGAAGCAACGGAACCCCCACCTATCACCTGGCCTCGACCGTTGACGATGTCGACTATGAGATAACCCATGTGGCTCGTGGTGAGGATCTCCTGCCGTCGACCCCGAAACACATCCTGTTGACCCGGGCGATGGGCCACGTCGAGCCGGCGTACGCCCATCTCCCGCTGCTGTTCGGGACTGATGGCAGGAAGCTATCCAAACGTCATGGGGCCACCGCTTTGAGTGACTATCGGGACCAGGGCTACCTCTCGGATGCAGTCTTCAACTACCTAGCGATTCTCGGGTGGTCGCCTGACGCCGAGACCACCCTGTTCAGTCGCGATCAGGCCGTGGATGCCTTTGATCTCAACGATGTCAACAAGAACCCGGCTGCGTTTGACCCGGAGAAACTTGCCTGGATGAACGGCGAGTACGTCAGGGCGTTGGACACCGTTGAGTTCAACGAGATGGTTCGCCCGTATGTCGAATCCGCTCTCGGTCGCCCGCTGTCGGATGATGCTTGGGAACGATTCGAGGCGATCTCTTCTCTTGTTCAGGAGCGCACCAAGCTGCTTCCCGAAGCGGGTGAACAGGT
>JAUXMQ010000184.1 GCA_030623125.1 Acidimicrobiia bacterium | reverse complement strand
GTCGAATTCGGCAATACAGCCCGCGGTCCCCAAACAGGCCTGCTGTATGCGGGGCACCGTGTACTCACCTTCGGTGATGTGGGCCGAAGCGCTTCTGGCTGCTTCGAGATCACCAGAGTGGTGAACGCATCTCAATGGCACGAGGTTGGTTGTCGGGGAGTTTCCCCGTCCGTCCTTCTCATGGATCAAAGGGGCATCATCGGCCATGGCCTCCTGGGGGGAGAAGACCCCTGGCAGTGGCTCGTATTCGACCCGGATCAGGTCGACGGCTTCCTGGGCAATCTGAGGGCTGATCGCCGCCACGGCGGCCACCTCGTCACGGTATTGGCGCACCTTGCCGGTCTTCAGAGCAACGTTGTCTGCCAGGAAGCCGTAACGAACCTCAGGCACGTCCTCGGCTGTGATGACCGCCCGCACTCCCGGCAGGGCCCGGGCCTCAGCCGTGTCGATGCCTTTGATGAGAGCGTGGGCGTGGTCGCTGAATTTGATCTTGCCATGAAGCATGCCGGGCCGGGATATGTCGTTGATGTACCGGGCCTTGCCGCCCAGCTTGTCCGCCCCCTCCGGACGGGGGGCCTCGGTACCGATGTAGCTGTAGCCGGTCACGACCTGGCCACCTGGCCTGCCCGAGCCGCCTCCTGTATCGCCTCGACGACCTGGTAGTACCCGGTGCAACGACAGAGGTTCCCTGTGAGAGCTTGCCGTATCTCTGACTCGGTTGGATGTGGGTTCTCGGCGAGAAGAGCGACAGTGGTCATGATCATGCCGGGCGCACAGAACCCACACTGCGTGCCTCCATGGTCGAGGAACGCCTTCTGGATGAATGAAGGCTGACCGTGCGACCCGGTCAGACCTTCGATAGTGGTCACAGCCGTACCGCCGACCTCACCGGCCGGGAAGAGACACGAGTTCACCGCACGGCCGTCGACGAGCACCGTGCAGGCGCCGCACTCTCCTTCGCCGCAGGCTTCTTTGGTACCGGTCTCACCCAGGACATCTCGCAGGAGATCGAGGAGTCGCAGATGAGCTTCGACGTCGACTTCAACACCGAAACCGTTGAGCTCGAAGGAAACCTCGATCGTCACGGGTCACCAACCTCACCCGCGAGATGTTCGAGGGCTCGTTCAACAAGCACACCGGTCAAGTGTTGCCGGTAGCCCTCGGTCGAACGCAGGTCGGTGATCGGGGAGATCTCGCTTTGGGCCGTCTCTCGCGCACGAGCCCTGATCTCGGCGTCGAGATTCGTCCCCTCGACTATCGCCTCCGAATGCCTGAGCCGGAGAGGAACGGGTGCGACAGCGCCCGCAGCGAGTCTCACCCGCGGCCAGGTCGCTCCGTCCCGCTCGGCGAGGGCGGCAACGCTGGAGATGGGAAGATCCATCGCTACCCGCCCTTTGCGGAGAAACACCGAACGTGTTCCGTCGGCAGGTGGGTCCAGCAGAATGGCTGTCAGGATCTCACCTGATCTCAGTGCGGTTTGGCCAGGGCCCTGGAGGAAGTCCTCCACCGTCACTTCGCGGGTGCCACGCGCATCGCGCAACTCGACCGACGCTCCGTATATCAGCAGAGGAGGTGCAGTGTCGGCAGCGGGGGATGCGTTGCAGAGATTGCCACCCACCGTCGCCACATTGCGGATCTGGCGGCTTCCGAGCTTTGTTATGGATTCGGCCAACGCCGGGAACATGTCGGCCACGGCCGGGTTTACCTCGACGTCACTGAGCGGCACTGTGGCACCGATCCTCACCCGTTTCGAGGTTTCGACACCGCGCAACTCGCTCAAACCACGTAGAGAGATGAGCGCCGAAGGCTCAGGCTCGCCCTTTCTCAATTGGACGAGGAGATCGGTGCCACCGGCGACAAACCTGGAATCGGGGATCTCATCTGCAAGAAGAAAAGCCTCGTCCAGTGTCGAAGGACGGTGATACCCATAACCCATCAGACGATCACTCCTCGTGCACGCAGCGATTCGAGCTCGTCGGCCGAGAATCCCGCTTCGGCCAGAACTGCGTCGGTGTGCTCGCCGTAGCCCGGTGGAAAGGGCAAGGTTCTGTTGATGGCCTCGAGATGGGCGACGGGAACCGCAGGTGGAGGCAGGCGAATCACCCGGCCGTCGGGGGCCACGGTTTGCAGGGCGGATTGCTTGACGAAGGGGAGACCGGGGACATCCTCGATGGGCGTGATCCGCGAGTGCGGGATCGATGCGTCTTCCAGAACCTCGGCCACGTCCCCGACGTCATGAACGCTTGTCAATTCGCCGATCTCAGCATGGAGATCATCCTGAGTCGATCGGCGGTCTTCGTTAGTTCGAAAACGTGATTGGTCGAGTTTCTCGAACATTGGCTGGGCGATGAGCCGACTCCATTGAGCGTCGCTGCCGATGGCGATGTAAATGAACCCGTCGGTGGTCGGATAGGCATTCACCGGGATGAACTGGCGGTGCTTGTTGCCGTTGCGCCGAAGCTCGTCCGGAGAGCTTCCCATATCGAGCAGTGGGGTGAACGTCTGCAACCAGGAAACAGCCGAGTGGGCGAGGGAGACATCGATCAGCTTCCCCCGGCCTGTGCGTTCTCGTTCGAGCATGGCCAACAGCACCTGAGCGAATACCTCGTCCCCCGATTTGAGATCGGTCAGAGGCGGACCGCATTGGATCGGTGGACCTTCACGCTCGCCCGTCAGGTCCATGAAACCGCACAAGGCTTGCGTGACAGGATCGTATCCTGGAACATCGGGGTAGTCGATGCCCATGGCTGATATCGAGCACCAGATGAGGTTCTTTCGAGCGGATCGGAGCGTCTCATAGTCGATGCCCAACTCCTTGTGGCGAGCCGGCATCGTGTTGGTGCAAAAAACGTCGACCTCCAACTCCGCGATCATCCGAAGAAGGGCACGACGACCCTCCTCCTCCTTCAGGTTGAGTGTGATCGCCTCCTTTCCCACGTTTGGAGCCACGTAATAGCTGTGCCGATCCTCCCCCGCCACCGGATGGCCGATGTAGCGGTTTGGGTCACCACTGGAGATGCGGCCCGGCACCGGTGTCGATTCGATCCGGATCACCCTCCATCCAAGGTGGACAAACCTCAGCGTGCCATAGGGCAAGCTCAGCGCTTGCTCGAGGCTGAGAACGATGGGTGAGCCGGCTTCGCGCATCTGTTCAGTGGTCGTCGGGGTCGCTTTGACTGTTCGATATGTCAGCGAGAGCTGTTTTTCCGAATTCACGCCCACGGCGAAACGCCCTGCCCCGGCTGTCGGAGTCGAGTTCCGAGCCATGGCGCTCCACTGCTGTTGCCAGAATGTCGCTGGGTATCGGCAGAATTCCAAACCCATCGAGCGCCCCGAGCATGACCATGTTGAGAAGTGGCGGGTCTCCTGCCAGTCGCGCCAACGCGTTGCCATCGATGACATGGACGATGCCGGCGATCGAATCGATATGTTCCACGATCGACTCGAGGTCCGGATAGTCCGCTCGGTCGAGCGTCAGGCTGGTAGGGACGATCGGTGTTCGATTGACCAGCACCGTCGTCCTTGCTGACATTCGCGGGAGTGCGCGCTCGGTCTCGAGGGGTTCGAGTCCGAGCACTACGTCGGCATCGGCCCCGGAGATGAATGCGGTGCTGACAGGACCGATCCGCACTGTCGCCTCAACGCTGCCACCACGCTGAGAGAGACCGTAGATCTGGCCGACCC
>JAUXMQ010000023.1 GCA_030623125.1 Acidimicrobiia bacterium | reverse complement strand
GGGCTTCAGATCAGGGGCCTCCGCTGCTGTGAGGAAACCTATCGTTCCCAGGTTGAAGCCGATGACGGGGACGTCCCAGATGAGCGACTGTCTGACTGCTGCCAGCATGGTGCCGTCACCACCGACTCCCACGACTATGTCGGGTGCGGTCTCGTCATTCGTGATCACCGACCCGCCCAGGCTCTGGATCTGAGCTGTGAGCGCAGTGGCGAACTCCCTCGGGGCGTCACGATCCTGACGCACTTCGAGTGCGAATCTCAACTAGTGCTCTCCAGCGCAAATACGGTCGAATGTTTCGGCGAGATAGAGGCGTCGCCTCGCCAGGACGCAGGACGAAGACGCACCCGGTGCGGTGCATCGAGGACGAGGACACAGCGAGCGGCGTCATCTGGCGGTTGAAACGTCAGCGTGTTTGCGTTGGGGGGCATTATCTCGCCTCCAGCTCGTCCAGAATTCGGCTCAGGAGGTTGGCCAATTCCGCGGCCGGCTCGGGAAGAGAAGCAGGATCGAGCTGCTCGAGTTGGCTCAGGGCTTTCTCGAGTTCTTCGATTTGGGTGTCGCTGAGGTTCATGTGGGGTCGATTATGCCCACCAGACGCCACAATCACTCATGAGGCGGGCCACTTAGCACCAGAGCCACCGCTGATTCGAAATCAGCCAGTACATGGTCTGCGGACGAGATGTCGTCGTCGATGGTGGAGACTCCGGTGAGAACGAGAATGGAACGCCACAGCGGCTCCGCTGTTGCCAGAGCGATGTCGGTCTCGATCCGATCGCCGACCACCCACGCCTCTTCTACGCCACGCGACCTGATCAAGTCCCTTATGGCCTGATGGGGTTTGCCTGCAACCTCCGGCTCCCGCCCCGAGGCCGTCGCAATAGCGGCGATCAGAGAGCCGGCGCCGGGGAGAAAGCCTGTCGGGGTCGGAAACGTCGCGTCTGTATTGGTGGCCAGAAATCTGGCGCCCGAACGTATCGCCGCGGAGGCCGAAGCGATGACGTCATAAGTGATCCTTTTATCCATGCCAACAACCACCGACCTGGCTTCACCCGGATCGTTTGTCATCGCCACACCCGCTTCGGCCAGAGCATCGATAACCCCGCTCTCCCCCACCACCATCGCCGGGTGGTCGTCGAGCGTCAGCATCGAGATTGCGGCCATGGATGAGGTGATGACCTGGGAAACATCCGTGGCAACACCCATCACGGCTTCAATCTTGGATGCTGCCCGGGTCGGCGACCGCGTCGAGTTGTTGGTCACGTAAGTGATGCGCGCCCCGGCATGGTTGAGACTTCGCAGGCCATTGGCTGCACCCGGAACTGCCACATCTCCTCGATACAGCACACCGTCGATATCACAGATGACGTCGATCAAGGGTTGAAGAAGTGGTGGAGCACCCTCTCGTAAAGGGCTGTGGTGCGCTCCACCGACTTGACGGTAACTCGCTCGTCGTGACCGTGGAAGAGGGCAAGCATCTCGGAGAACGTCATCCGATCGTCAAACAGCCCCACCCCATAGGCGATCGTTCCCTTGGGTCGCCAGAAGCGAGCGTCGGTTCCGACGTTCATCAACGTCGGCAAGAGGTTTCGGTGACCCTCGAGCTCTTCGACGCTGCTGGCTATCGCATCCCACAGGGGGTTCCCGATCGGGCTGATGGTTGACTCCTTGTCCATCTGAGGCGCGATTTCGATGTCATCCCGGGCACTGCCCATTGCCTTGAGCAAGTACGAATCGACGAAATCCCGATCCATACCGGGAAGTGCGCGTATGTCGACCGACGCTTTGGCCCCGTCAGCGATGATGTTTGCCTTCATACCGGCGTCCAACATGTTGGGTGACACCGTCAGATGGGTGACAGCGTGCACGTATCTCGCGAAGAGCGGGTCGGTCACCGCCAGCCTGTCTATCGCCTCGTCCACTCTGTCGGGGTCTGTCAGAGCTTCCTTCAGGTCATCCTCCAACGCCAGGGCGCTCAAAAAGTTTGCCCATTCCGGGCTGATCGACACCGGAGTGTCCGATTCGAAGAGGCCGTGAAGAGCTTCGACCATTTTCCGCAATGCGTTGTCCGATTGGTATGGCGCAGAGCCATGTCCGGGGGTTCCCGTTGCCGTCAATGTCGACCAAAAGGCCCCCTTCTCTCCGATGGCTACGGGGACGAGCGGCTCTGCGGCAGAGGACGGGGGTGGATAGGCGACCTCGGTCAGCAAGTAGTCGGCCCGAACCAGATCCCAGCGCTCTTCGACCAGGGGCGAGGCCCCGTATCTTCCCCCACCCTCCTCATCGGCCACTGCGACGAAGAGAAGGTCGCCTCTCGGCTGGGTTTCGCCTGTCAGATAGGGACGCACGGCAACGGACATGGCAGCGGTGACGTTGAGCATGTCGATCGCTCCTCGGCCATATACGAAGCCGTCGATGATCGCACCACCAAAGGGATCCTGGCTCCATCCGCTGGGTTCGACAGGCACAACGTCGAGGTGTGGCACAAGCGCCAGCGATGGGGCGTCGGAGTCGGTTCCGCCGATCCTATAGATCAGCGATTGACGTCCCGGGGCGGGCTCGAAGATCTCCCCTGCGACTCCGAAGTACTCCAATAGCGTCTCCACGGAGCGGTGCTCCTGGCCAGAATCCCGTGTTCCGTCGTTGACACAAGCGTTCTGGATCAGAGTTTGCAGGAGCGTGATGACTTGTGAGCTCATTCCCTCAGTTCCTCTATCAGGTCGTGCATGGTCGGTGTTAGCGGATAGGAGTCCACCATGTCCAATTCCACCCATTCAGCCTCAGCCGCATCATCGGACGCGGCCAAGTAGCCGCCCGTCGCGGTCGCGTAGAAGTCGATCAGGACGATGTGACGTGTGTCGGTGATGTGCTCTCCAACCCAGGCGACCTCTCCGACGTCAACGTCCAGACTGGTCTCTTCGGACGCTTCACGCCGCGCCGCGGCCTTGAGGGTCTCCCCGATGCGTACCTTGCCTCCCGGGACTGCCCAAAGGCCCTTTCCGGGCTCGTTTCCCCTCTTTATCAAGAGGAGACGCCCCTTCTCGATGATTACGACGCCAACCCCGATGAGCGGAACCTCACTCACGATTGTCGTCGTGATGCATCACGATTGACCTGGCGCTGAATCCGCCCGCCTCGAAGAAGTTCTTGGCAAGACGATGACCGGGGAGAACGTGAGCGTCGAACTTGGTGATCCCCCGTTCACGGAGCAATTCGATGGCCATGTCCCTCATCCCCTCGCCCACGGCGACCTCTCTTGCCTCATGGTCCACGAAGATCAGACGTATCGCCCCGATTCTCTCATCCCCTGCCTGGTCCAACAGTGTCTCCACCCGAGCCAACAGAAACCCGAAAGGAATGTCATCGATTGCTCCGATCAAGACGATGACGTCGGGGTGGCGGAGTGCACCGGCAAACGACTCATCGACAGGCTCGACAAGCCCGTCGGCCAGCGGCCACATTGGGTGAAGACCCACCATCTCGTCCTCGAGCGATCTATAGAGACTGACGAGGACGTCGATGTCGTCTGGGGATGCTTCCCTTGCCGCGACTCTCATCTACGGGTGAACGGTAGTGTCCGCCGGAGCCGTCCCAGCCCCCAGATCGTCACGAGCCACATGGCCTCGGTGACGATTCTCAGACCCATCTTGGACGTTCCCCGCGTTCGATCCTTGAAGCTGATCGGCACTTCGACGATGGACAGACCGAGTTGGTGTGCCCGCCAGGCCATCTCCACCTGAAAGCCATAACCCGAAGCCTCTGCCTCCCGGTACGGCAGACGGGTCAGAGCTGCGCGGGTAAAAGCCCTGAAACCGGCGGTTGCGTCATGGATCGGCGTGCCCAGCATCACCCTCGCGTAGAGATTTCCGGCCCGGGAGATAAAACGCCGATGGGCCGGCCAATCGGGTGTGGAGCCTCCAGGCACATAACGGGAGCCAATCACCACTTCGGCGCCCTCTTCGATTGCGGCGACCAGTCGAGGGAGGTCGGCCGGATCATGACTGAAGTCGGCGTCCATCTCGATGACCACCTCAGTGTCGCCCTCGAGGAGATGGTCAAACGCTGCGGCATAGGCGGGACCGAGTCCCTCTTTGGCGGTGCGGTGCAGAACCGATATCAGATGGTTGTCCCGGCTCAACCCGTCGGCAATCTCACCAGTTCCGTCGGGGGAGGCATCGTCGACCACGAGAACCTCGAAGCCGAGGTCGGTAACGGCTTGGGTCAGATCGGCGAGATTCTCGCGCTCGTTGTATGTGGGTACGACGACCGTGACCCGCTCAGGCAACACAGTCCTGGCAGATCATCTTGCGCTTGTTGGCCATCTGGCTCATCCGCTTCACCATGAAGCACGACTGGCAGACAAACTCGTCTGATTTCTGGCCCTGGGCGTCGACATTCATCGTCAACTCCTCACGTCGCATGGCGCGAAGCTCTTTTACCTCGTCTACGAGTAACGCTTCGCTCGCCTCATCCTCGGTCAGCTTCAACTCCTCGGACTCCAGCTCTTCGAGTGCTTCGGCGGTTTCCTCGTCATGGCCGTCGTCGTCGTCCTCATCGTCGTCGAGATCGTCAACAGTGGTCTCCTCCTCGAAAGCGTCATCCTCGAGCTCCCCGTCCTCAGATTCGACTTCCTCGGCGTTTTTGAGCTCCTCGATGTCGGAGGATTTCTCTTTTGTGATGTCCGCGGTTTTCTTTTCTGCCATTTCCATGCGGGGTCGGTCCCGACGGCGCGGGAGTATAAGACAACCTTGATCAGATTTTGAGGTGTATCGCGGCGGGAACAACCCGACCCGAGACTGTCGTATTCCCGACCAGGTCTCCATCTGCTTCCAGAGGCCACCTTGGCTCGGTCTCGATTCTGAACTCAGCGGCCGTGAAGCGTCGTACGGAAGGGTCCCGAAGATGGGTTCCCTTGATCACTTTCGGCACGATGGCGGGCGCCCGAGCCTTGCTGGCGCTGATTATCTGAATGTCAAGAATGCCGTCTACCAAGGTCGCCTTGGGCGCCACGTTCCACCCCCCTGCGAAGAACTGGGCGTTCGCCATGATCACAGCAAGGGCCTCCGATTCATAGGTGCGACGCTCTGTTGTGACAGTCACATTCGCCATCGGAAACCGGGGCAGACGAATCCCAAACGCCAGTGGATACCGAAGTACACCCAGTTTACGGCTGATCTTGGGCGCCGTCTCGGCGGCCGCGGCGCCCGCCCCGACCTGGGCGACGTTGACAAAATACCGCCGACCCCAGACGCCCTCCAGCGTCACCACGTCGATGGCGTATGTCTCTTCGGTGCCAAGGTGCTTGGCCGCAGACCCCAACTCCTGAGGAAGCCCAAACGTGCGAAGCAGGTCACAGCCGGTGCCGACCGGAAGAACACCAATGGTGGGGGGACCATCGAGATCGAGGTTCAGGAGGACATTCACGGCGAGGTTGACGGTGCCGTCACCTCCAGCCAGGGCAAAATGAGTCCTCCCCTCGGAAGTGGCAGTCTTCAGGACCTCCTCCGTTTCGGCCCTGGACTCAGGCACCACCATGTCGGCGTCGACTGAAGCGGCTTTCAAGACCTCCTGTATCTGCCCGACTCGGACCGCCTTGCGACCGGCCGCCTTGTTCACGATCACGAGCCACCTGCGCATCAGCCAACTCCTTGGGCCGCCACGACTCCCCGATCCACGGAGATGAGCGCGATGGTGGCCTCTCCGCGAAGCTCGGAGACTCCTTCCCTGATCTGGCGGAGCAGATCCGCTAGCTGGCGGGAGACACGCACGAAATCACCCGGCGCCATGCCGTGTGTCGGAAGGTCATCGAAAGCCATCTCGCCCGCCCAAAGATAGGCAAGGTTGCCAAAACCGGGGTCCGGGCGTCTGGTTGGCGACAGTCGCAGATCCCGCTCCCGCTCGGTGAGGTCCTTCCAGAGCGTCTCGATGTCTGACCATCGGACCGCTAGCTCCTGGGTGGGCCAATCGGGAACTGACGCCTGATCAGACCTTGGCTCATAGACGAACACCGACAGCAGAGAAGCTAGCTCGGGGGGCTCGAGCCCGTAGAGAAAACCCCTCTCCACTGCCTCGGCCAGAAGCAGGTCGGTCTCGTTGTAGATCTTTCGCAGCCGTTCCCCTCTTCCTGTCAGAGACCAGCCCTCGGTGTAGTCGAGCTCTTCGAGGAGCTGGCGGATTGCTCCGAACTCTTCGACAAGCCCGAATCCCGACTTTCGACGCAACGCCCTGTGCTGGCTGAGACGGCGTCTGATTCGATTGGCGCGTCTCATCGCCGCCAGATGACGGCCCGCGTCGGGACATTCCGCGACAGGGTGTTCAACCAACATCTTTCTCTGCGGCGATCGGTCAGAGGTCACTGGCGGGACTCTTCTCAACCGTCTCAGCGTTTCCTGCACGAACCGTCGGTCACGAGGCCTGAACGGTGTTGGCAGATTGAGCTTGCCCGCCCGGCGACTGGCACTCGGGATCTCCCGGGAGCCAACCGTTGAGACCCGACCCGAGGTGGAGAGAACCAGATAGCGGGCGCTGCCATTCTTTCGCGCAAGTCTCTTGAGCACCGCGTAGCGGCCATCGCGAGAGCCCCCGACGATGTCAAACACGTCGCCCGTGTTCAATGTCGCAGCGATCCCGTCGTTGCGCTGTTTCGGGTCAAGCGCCTCGATCACGGCCATGTACTCCTCCACCGAGCCCCGATCACACTCGGCCTGGGACTCCTCGTTCGCCAACTGATGCTCGAGGGCAATGATGGCGTCTCCGGCATCTGCCCGATCGTCCTCTCGTTGGAAGGCGGCAAACGAGGCTTCGAGAAGGGCTTTTGCCTCGTCCTGTCGGTAGTTGGCAATGAGGTTGGCCGTCATGTTGTACGTAGGACGAAAGCTGGATCTGAGCTCGTGAGCTCCGCTGGAAGCAATCTCGGTCACCTGGTTGAAGCGGACGAACGACGAATGCAGCAACACTCCAAAGCCCTCGACGTCGATGCCCCTTCGGCCCGCCCTGCCGGTCAACTGTGTGTAGTCCCCCGGCCGAAGAAGCTCATGATTCTCCCCGTTGAACTTGGAGAGGTTCTCGATGACAACGGAGCGAGCCGGCATGTTGATCCCCAGAGCAAGAGTCTCGGTGGCAAAGACCACCTTGAGATATCCCAGTCCGAACAAGTCCTCGACGGCTTCTTTGAAAGCAGGGACCAATCCGGCGTGATGCGAGGCAACCCCGGCCTCGAGACCAACCATCCAACGGTCATAGCCGAGGACGTCGAGGTCGTCGTCGCCGAGATGAGCTGTCCGTTCCTCGGCGATTTCGCGAATGGCTTGCCTCTCTTCGGAGTTGGTCAGCCTCAATCGCGCTTCCACGAGATGGTTTGCTGCGGCGTCACAGCCGGCGCGAGAGAAGATGAAGTAGATGACAGGGAGCATGTCCTCGGAGGCAAGGGCCTCGACCGTCTCTTCCCGGTTGGGTGTCTTGAAACGACGCTTTCTACCTCGCTCGAGGCCGAGCATTTGCTCCAAGCGCGGATTGGTGCGGCGTCGCCCATCCCTGGTCACGAAGGTTGCCAGGAGGTGAAGCGCATGTGACCCCATCCGATCCTTGAGCATGTACATCGACTCGAGAGGCACGGGTCGGACATCTGTCGAGATCAGGCGGGTGGATCCCCGTCTTTCACCGACCCAGTCTGCGAACTGCTGATTGTTGGAGATGGTTGCCGACAGGCAGACGAATTGGACGTGACGGGGACAGTGGATGATCACCTCTTCCCAGGCGGCCCCCCTGGTGCGATCCTGTAGATAGTGGGCCTCGTCGAGCACGACAAAGGCCACATCGTGGAGTTGGCTTGCGTCGGCGTAGATCATGTTTCGGAGGACCTCGAGGGTCGCCACGATCACCGGAGCCTTCGGATTGATCACGTTGTCGCCGGTGAGGAGCCCGACACGATCGGAGCCGTATTCGTCTGAGAAGTCGGTGAACTTCTGGTTCGACAATGCCTTTATTGGCGTGGTGTAGAAGGAGCGTTTGCCTCCGTCGAGCGCTAGATGGATGGCGGCCTCTGCAACGAGGGTTTTGCCGGCCCCGGTTGGTGCGGTGACCACCACCGAGGATCCGTCGCTTATGGCCTCGCCCGCCTCGAGTTGAAATTGGTCGGGAGTGAACTCGATCCGTTCCCAGAACTCGGCCAGCGTTGCGTCGCTCATTTCTTGAGAACGAATCGAACCAGCCAGTAGGTGATCTCATACATCAGGTAGAGCGGCACCGACAGGAGCATCAGGGTAAAGGCGTCACCACTGGGTGTGATCAGCGCGGCGCCTGTCACCACGATGAGGACGGCCCACCGTCGCCCGCGGCCCAACTGTTGCGATGTCACAACTCCGGCCGCAGCGGCCGCAAACAGAAACACCGGATACAGGAAGGCAAGACCGAACGCGAGCAGGAATCTCAAGGTGAACGAGTAGTAATCGCCAACCCGGAGATTGTTATCCACATCCGGGAAGATATCGAGCAGGAACGCCAGACCCCGGGGAAGCGCCCAGTAACCAAAGAGAACCCCACCGACGAAGAGGATGGCAAGCGCCATCACAACGGGGATCGCCCATTTGCGCTCTCTCGAGGTGAGAGCCGGGTTCACGAACCCCCACAACTGGAAGAGAATCACGGGACTCGCCAGGATCACGCCGCCAAACAGTCCGATCCGCATCAGCACTCCCCACTGCTCGGTGGCGGCAAGACTCTGAAGAGAGGACTCCGGCGCGGCAGTCTCAAAGGGTGCTTCCAAGATGTTGCGCAGCTGGTCGGAAAACACAAAGGCGACAATTGCCCCGACCAGGATGGCAATCGCCATCTTGACGATGCGCCATCGCAATTCGTCGAGATGAGTGAGGATCGACTGTGGCTCGGCGTCGCTCACTCGGCTTCCTCGTCGGGATCCGGGGTCCTCTCGAGTTCTTCGAGGTCGGCCATGGCATCCTCGGGCGTGGGGCCGGACACAGGTTTTGGTCCCGTCCAGTCGAGACCCCGTGGGTCCGCGGACTTGACATCTCGTTGGATGTCCTTGAGGGGCTGCTTCAACTCATCGAGCGGAGCCTTGAGCTCCTCTCCCACCGCCTTGAGGTCGGCGACTTCTGACTCGAGCCCCCGGGAGATCTCTCTTGCCGCCGCACGAAGCTCTGTGGTCCACCCCCCAATCTTGCGCGCCAACTCAGGCAGACGTTTTGGACCCAGCACGACAAGTGCCAGGATCGCAATGATGATGATCTCGCCGCCCTGAAGCATGGAGTGAACATTAAGGCTTTGAGTAGCGATACAGGAGAAGGCGGCGACTCCCCCGAGCCGCCACCCTCAAGTCGAGGAGCACCCTGCCCTTGGCACCCGTCGACATCTCTTGGAGGTGAGCCAGGTCAGCCGGCCAGCAGACGGAGCGGATC
>JAUXMQ010000020.1 GCA_030623125.1 Acidimicrobiia bacterium | reverse complement strand
GACGCGCCGTAGCATCGCATCATTCACCCCTAGTACCTCTTGCAGGTCTTGTTTCTCCAGGGCGACAGTCAAATCATCGGCCAGACCGACAATCGCCATTCGATACTCGATCCATGCCTGATGATCCCTCTGAAGCTCGTCAGGTGGTGACAACGCGTCGGCCCTGACAAGCGCACTCTGCGAGGCGCCCGGTATCCCCGCATCGGCGATCGCGGTCAGCAGAGCCTCGCGTGTCCCGTAAACCTGGTTCATCCTCTCATCGATGCTGGCAAATACATCTCCGAAGTCGCTGGAGATCTCGCCGACTGCCTCCAGATAGGCCTCGGCCTCCTCGCTGAGCTCGGCGCCTGCGGGATCGACCGAACCGTTGCCGCAGGCGGAGACCACCAGCGCCGTCGCCGCGACCAGCGCCACCACTGCACCTCTCTGCCTTAGTCCGACCACATGGATCAGATTAAGGCGTGTTGCCAACAACTCCGCGTTCCTGTGTCGCAATGACGACACACGTACCCTGTCTCGCTGAAGCACGGCACTTGTCTGGACCGAACCGTTCGACTGAGATCTTCCCAAGACCTCTTCAACCGAGAAGCCTCGGATTCTGGGTGTAGGTGCCAGTGACGCTGGCCTTGCCCAGGGTGCGTCTTTTGATCGCCGTTCTCACGTCATGGCCCGTGAAGTTTCCGTAGACCAGCACCGAACTCATGCTGAGTGCGAAGACCGTGAAGACATAATGATGAACGATGCTGTCGTTCCATGGTGGGGCGGGCCCGTCGTACCCGTAGTAGTTGCCCTTCATCTCGGCGTCTTCGGCAAACCAGTCAGTGAAGTCATTCAACCCCTGCCTGGAGTCGTGCGGGCCCTCTGGCGCTCGCCGGCCGCCGACCACGACACCATCGGCGAACTCAGCCTCATCGATGGAGCGGAGGTCAACCGGCAAATCAACGACGACCCAGTGAAAGAAATCGACACGAGGCAAATCGGCCGGTACCTCACGATCTTCCTGATTGACATCGGCACCCACGCTGGGCACGTCGGGATCGTGACAGATCAGCGCAAATGACTTCGTTCCATCAGGCACATCCTCCCAGGACAAAGCCGGGTTGACATTGTCCGAGAGAACGATATGTGTGGCCGGGTCGGCTTTGGCAAAGGCATAACGGGAGGGGATAACACCACCGTCCTCGAAACTGCTGGTTGAGAGACGCATCCGCTGACCCTACCCGGCGGCCGCTGCGGACCGATCAGACCCGTCCGAGGAAGCGGGCAAGCTCCTCGACTGCAGCAACATCGATGGGGTCGAGAACCACCTGGACATGGCGGATCCCAGCCCTCTCGAACTCGGCGAACCTCTCCGGAACCTCCTCTCCCACTATCGGCTCAGCCTCGGGCCGATCCTCGCTGCCGGCCACCCTTCCCTCACCACGGGACAGCTGCACATACACTGCAGCCGTCTTTTCGATCTCACTCGGGTCACGTCCAACCTCGGCACACGCCGCCTCCAACTCGGAGACGAGCGGTCGAAGACCCTCAGCCCGGTTCCCGAACCACACGTGCCAACTGTTCCACATGTCGATATGTGGGGCGGTGATGCGAAGCATACGTGGCCCGTTGGACCCGACCATCAGTTTCATGTCCGATCTTGCCCGGGGCAGAAGTTCCATCTCCCGGTGTGTGTAGAAGCGGCCTTCGAAATCAATGGAGCCATCCCTTATCAAGGTTCGAATGACGGTGAAGGCCTCTTCGAATCGGGACACGCGGTTGTCATACGGGAAACCGAATGCGTTGTACTCGGCCTGATTCCAGCCCGCCCCCAAACCGAGGATCAGCCGGCCTCCGCTGATCTCATCGACAGTCGATGCCTTCTTGGCAATCATCGCCGGCGAGTGAAAGGATGTCGCCGCGACCAGGGGGCCCATCTCGACTCTCTCGGTGGCTTCGGCCAGCGCGGCCAACATCGACCATGCCTCCCAGGGGCCTCGAGTACCGGTGACGTCATCTCTGAAGATCAGATGGTCGCCCACCCAGACCGAGTCGAAGCCACACTTCTCGGCGGTGACGGCAATGTCGCGGAACTCGAGCCAACCGACGTCGCGTTCCACTTCAGGTAGCTGAATGCCGATCTTCATCACCACTACTCACTGACCTCGTCCGCTGCGGGAAGGGCGGCGCGATCGAAGTTGCTCCGCACGTTCCACAGTATCCAACCTACGCCCCTGTCCTCCGCCGCCTGAATCGATGCTCGAATCTGGCTATTGGTCCACCAGAATGCCTGAAGCCACGGTCGCAGCCTGGCACCGGGCGCCATCCTCGGGAGTGCATCATCGATGGCGTCGGCGGTCACCGCGTACGGGTGATCGTTGGGATCGTCGAAACCGAGCCAACCGTTGGAGTAGTGACTCGGATACACCATCGGACTCAGCGCGTCCAACTGCGCCGACAGTTCCTCCGGTTTCTGACCAAGACCCTGATCATCGGACACCGACACGACGATGGCGAAGACGGCGGCGCTCGTCGAGCAGCCCATCGGTGTCAACACACTCCTTGCTTCGGCGAGAAAGCCCTCGATGGCCGCCACGCGTTCGTCTTCGGTGAGTGAGAGTTGTCCGCTCACCCGGGCGGTCCGTCCGGCGGGGAACCTGACATAGTCGAACTGGATCTCATCAAACCCCAGCTCACAGGCTTCGATGGCCAGATCGATGTTGTAATAACGAGCCGTCTCCACCATCGGGTCGATCCAGGTCCCGGCGAGCTTCTCGTCGGGACGGGCTTTGACACGAACGGCATCTTCGAAGACGACGATCCTCGTTATCGCATACAGACCGCGAGCGTGTGTCTCGGCCAGTCTCGCGACCGGGTCGTACCAGACATCCACCGCCCCAATATCATGGGCCTCACCCACCGAGGTGTCGTACACGACCGTCCCTCCCTCCTGTTTGGTGTCGAACACAAAGGCATTCACTGCGGTGTCGTCTGCCAACTTCAACAATCGCTCGAAGTGAGCGTCGTCACCGGCGGCAGCGGCACCGACTCGAAGCCCTCTCACCTTCTTTGGGTTGATCGTCACCACAAAGAAGGCCGACCCATGGTCCCACGGCACCATGGCTTCGGTCCATCCCCTCTTGGTAACCAGAAACGGCTCTGGCTCCGTAGCCTCGAAAGTGAAGGTCCCGTCAGATCCTGTGGTGAGGTCGGCTGGCCCAATGGTCACCGTCGCTCCCGGCACCACGACCCCGGAGGGGTCAACAACCTTCCCGAGCACGGTGAAGACACTACGGGCCGTTGTGGTAGTCGACGGTGTCGTCGTGGTGGTGGTCTCGCGGACCGTCGTGGAAGGAGCGGCGATCACGCTCGTAGCCGGTCCACTCGTCTCGGGGTTGGTGCACCCGAACACGGCAATGCCTAGAACCAGGATAGTGAGCAAGCGGAGCCTCGTGGTCAGCTTCACCCCGCCATGGTATGTGTCAGGACCAGCGTAGGACCATCGCTGTCATGGTGAACAGCAGCAGCAATGTGTCGACGGTCCCAAAGGTGGCGATCCGGGCAGTGGCGGCCTTGATCCGGGATCGGTCTCCCGATTCGACGGCCTCGGCGACGGCCTCTGAGCCAGGGTCGAACACAAAGATCCCCAGCAGCGCTCCGATCACGATCATCCCGAAACCGATGGTGACGAAAAGACTGCCAAAACCAAATGAATCATCCTGAAGGACCATGACTATCCCGGTGACGAGAATCAGGATCGAAGCCGGCATGTACAACCTCTTGCTGAGCTGCCCCGCCACCCGGTACCAACCAGCGACAACCTCGACTCCTTGCCGGGCGGCCAAACCGGGGACGACGGCCTGAATGACGTTGGCACCGAGCCAAACACCGGCACTGGCTATATGTATGACAAGCATTATGTCGCGTAGTTCCATGGGCTCTCCTCCGAATCTTGAACCGGCAAGTTAGCCGCTCGTTCTCATTAGGCAGTGACACACTTACGATCGGCCGTCGTGGTCGACACCAAAGAACCCTCGGGCTGTCGTAATGCAGCCATAGCGACGACGTTCCTACTCGGCTTTGCCGTGGTGTTCATGGTCATCGGCCTCTCATTGATCAACAGCGAGTCCTGCGAGAGCCTCTGTCAGACGCTCGGTCTGACACTTCTGTACGCCGGTGGGCCTCTATCGGCCGTCCTGGGCGTAGCTTTTGGCGGGTTGTGGTTGGCGTGGCCACTCGATGTGACACTCTGGGTGGTTATCGGATTCGGCTCGGCCCGATGGGCTGGGCGCCGGTCCCGGGGAGTCCTCGGCGTCAGCCTGGTACTAATCATCCTGGCTCTCATCTACGGACTAGTCCTTTCGCAGTTCGTGGAAATAGCCGTTTAGATTTCCTCGCCGTCACTTACCGTGAGCGGTGAATGTCGAACACAATCACTGTCCGTCTCGTGGGCATCGGGCTGGCCGGTCTACTCACAGTGGCCGCCGCCTTTTCCACGACCGTCCTCTTCCAGGCTTCGTCACCGGGCTCGGACCTCGAGGCCGTTGGTGGTGCCGAGATGATCATCGATCTGGTTCAGGGGCAGAAGACGCTGCTCTGGTCCGCGATTTCGGGGACCGTCACCGGCTACACGGTGCTCGGCTGGCCCTCCAATGTCGACGGTCACGACCTCGGCGGCGCCTTGATGATCGCCAATCCGGAGAACGGATTGGCAGGTGTCATCGACTTCGGCGAGAAGCCGATGTCAGCCATTTTCGACGTCTCCGGCTAGACCGCGAGATACGGCTCCAGGTCCGAGTGGTCGAAGGGGCCGACCGCTCCGATCATCCGGGTGTCGGCGCCGTATAGGTCGACCGCCACCGACTGCACGTCCTCGAGAGTGATCGCCTCCAGCTTCTCCAGTCTCTCGTCGACCGAGAGATGAGGCATCCCTGCCAACTCGTCCCTTCCCAACCGCACCATCCGGCTGTTGGCGTCCTCGAGAGACAGAGCCAACCCACCTCTCGCCGACCCTTTGGAGCGTTCGAGCTCTTCGGGTGTGATGCCGGAGTCAACAACCTTCGATAGTTCTTCGCGAATCAGGTTCAGGGCGGTATCTTTCTGGCTGGGAGTCGTTCCCACATAGACACCCCAGGCTCCGGTGTCGGCGAACGAAAGCTTGAACCCGTAGATGGCATACGCCAGGCCACGCTCTTCGCGCACCTCACGGAACAAACGCGACGACATGCCGGAGCCCATGATGTGGTTGAGCACATCAAACGCCCATCGGCGCTCGTCCATTCGATCCAATCCCGGACCCCCCATCACGATGTGAGCTTGCTCGGTGTCCTTCTGCTTCAAGTTGATCCGAGGTCGGCCGGCCAAATCGCTGTGGGCATGATCGACACCGCCACCTGACCAGTCGCCGAAACGTTCGCTGATCATCTCGACAAGGGTTCCATGATCGATCGAGCCTGCCGCGGCCACCACCATCGACCCGGCGCCATAACGACGCCCCCAGTAACCATTGATGTCGGCGCGTGACATGGCAAGGATCGAATCCCTTGTGCCAAGGACCGGGGCC
This sequence comes from Acidimicrobiia bacterium, assembly GCA_030623125.1. Lineage (GTDB taxonomy): Bacteria > Actinomycetota > Acidimicrobiia > Spongiisociales > ZC4RG35 > SZUA-217. The sequence continues at coordinate 4,345 of JAUXMQ010000020.1, read as the reverse complement.
TCGAGAACATGGCCCGCGAAGACCGCCGTGGTGAAGTTCTCGAAAGCAACGTCGTTGGGGTCGTCCTCGTACATGTTGATCTCTTCGATCACCACGTGGCGCTCGGCGTCTATCTCATGTTCGCGGAAGGCCGGGCGCTGGATGATCTCGGAGAGAACGTCAAGCCCCGTCGTCAGTTCCTGGTCCAGGATCCGCGTCCAGAAGCAGGTGGCTTCCTTTGACGTGAAGGCATTGGACTCTGCGCCTATCGCGTCGAAGGTCTCCGACACGTCACGGGCGGAGAGCTTGTCGGACCCCTTGAAGAGAAGATGCTCGAGGAAGTGGGAGACACCCTGTTCATGAGTATCTTCGTCGCGGGTACCAGTGTCGATCCAACAGCCAAGGGCTACAGATCGCAATGAAGGCATCGTCTCCGAAATCACTCGGAGACCGTTGGGAAGGGTGGTCAGGTCGTAGTGCACAGACCGGATCGTATTACGGAACAGCGCCAACGCCGAAACACTTTTCGTCTCGGTTTGACACGGCATGAGACAATTGGCGGCTAATGCGCGGACGTGACCAGACATTCCTTGCCGATCTCATCGGTCCCGAGGACAAAGCGATCGAGGCTGTCGTCAGCCGATACCAGCGGGTTGCCCCCGCGGTCACCAGGCTTGCCCGGAGTCTTTCGGACAACCCCAACCTCCGGGTGCGTCTTGGCTCGGAGAGCGCCGCCTCAGCAGACGAGGTGGTCTGTGACCCACGGATCTTCCAGGCCGCTTACCACCGCAACGCTCCGGTCACGCCCGACGAAGTTGCCCTCGCCTCGGCTCTCCACGAGGTGATGCACCTGGTCTCCACAAATCTCGATGAGATGAAACCTCTCCCCGACGGGTGGCCCATCGAAGGTGACGTTGCCGAGGGTGTTGAGATCGACCTTCTGACAGCTCTGGAGCGGACCGAAAGACCGGTGGCGGAGATCATCTTCTTCAGTCTCGAAGACGGCCGCCAGGAGGCACAGGGTCTTTCGATGTACCCGGGCGCCAGGTCCGTCCTGGAGGACCTCTACCTGTCATCACTGAGTCAGGCCATCTCCAAGTCGGGAGCGCTCAGCCAGTTTGTCCTGGGATGTTTCCTCCTCACCGGCGGCTACGTCGAACGCGAGGTGCTCGAACGGCGCTTCGAGGCTCGGGCAGCTGTGGCCATCGATGATGCAACTGAGCACTGCCGTCTCGCCGCGGAGACGACAGACCCCTGGTACGTGGCCCAACTCGCTCTCGAGCTCGAGGCGATCGCCCGCACTCACGGCCTCATCACCGAAGTACCCGACACCGCGACGAAATCTCAGCGCAAACTGGCCGAGGACGAGAATGCCGAAAAGGCTGCAAGCGGCGTGGATGCTGTCCGTCTGACTTCGCCCATCGTCTCGGACTCGGATTCATATCAGGACACCAAGCGTGCCGCGGAATCCCGTTCGGGTCTGTCCGATCGCAGAGGGGCTTCCGATATTGCCGGCGACGAGTCAACCGATCAACTGCTCCGTGTCAGCCAAGCACCCGAAGTGTTCCTGCCGACGGGTCAGAGTGGAAAGCTCCTGGTGACAGCCATCCCGCACTCCTTCAGTGCTTTCAGCAAGGAAGGTCTGGAGTCGATAGAGGCAGCGGCCAAACGCTGGGGGGTCGCCCAACGCAAAGTCTCCGGCGAGCTGTTTCCCCTGTTCGCCGCCAACCAGCGACGTGGCCTCCGCTCCGGATTCGACCAGGGCGACGTCTCTCCACACGCCGCCCTCTTCATTGGCGCCGGGCTCTACCAGAGGCTGTACGAGCGACGGGCGGCAAGGACCAGACGCCGTTATGCGGTTTCGCTTCTCGTGGACGCGTCGGCGTCGATGCTCAGCCCCGGTCGCGGCCACGGCCCGGGAACATCATGGGCGATGCCTGCCGCCCTCCTCGGCGCCTGGACCATGGCTCGACTATGCGACGAGCTCCAGATCGACTTCGAGATCGCACTCTTCAACCGCGGTTTCGCCGCCAAGCCAGAGGACACCGAAGACAGCTTTCGACGAGCTCGGTCCGCCGCCACCGCCGGTCTTCGCCAGACTCAGGGCACCGCAGCCGACAGACTCACAAGCACAGTGAACCACTACATGGTCAAGCCGTTCGATCGGCGATGGCGCGACGCCCAGCACGCTTTGGCCGGCCTTTTCTTCACAGCGGCTGAGCCAAGGAAGGCCGCCGCATCGGCAAGACGCAGTGGCGGCTCTGCACCACCCGTGTCCCTGTTCGAGAGGGCCGCCAATGTCGATGAGTTCAATGTCATTCACGCCGCTGAGCGCATGGGACGTCTCGGCGCAGACGTCAGGCTTCTCATGGTGCTCGCTGATGGCATGACGCGTGGATCGATGGACTCTCTCGCCAAGTCCGTCTCGTCCGTTGAGGCCGGAGGCACCACCGTCATAGGGATAGGCATTGGCGACCACACAGTCGACGACGCCTACCAGCGTCATGAGGTAGTGGAAGAGCCCGACCAATTGACCAAGGCGATGGTCGACGGCACCCGGAGCGCCTTGCGACGAGGCCTGGCAATGTCCGGCTTGGACAGTTGGTGGGCGCGTACACCCCAGTTTCTAGTTAAGGAGAAGTCAAGTGCCTGAAACCGTGATCTTCGAGGATCCGACTGCCGAAGGGCGGCCCATAGAACTCGAGAAGTTCGAGATGCCCGACAACGTGGCCGATGTCGAACTTCGTCTCCGCAAGGTGCCCGAACCCGACCCGCACTACATAGATCTCGGAATGCTCTACCGCTTCGCCCAACTCGAGCAGGCCCGCCGAGCCGAGGCCGAGGGTCTGGTGCCGCTCCACGTCGCGGTTCGAGGGCACATGGGAACCGGCAAGGACCACGACATCGAGCAGTTCGCTGCCGCGATGGGTCTCCCCTACTTCCGGATCCCGCTCACGGGCGAGGTTCGCGACGTCACGCTCATTGGCTCGACCCATCTGCATGGTGACGGCAAGGGTGGAACCGAGAGTCGTTGGGAGGATGGCGACATAACCCGTGCTCTCCGTGGCCCGGCGCTGCTCAACCTCTCCGAACTGAACGCGGCCGGCGCCGAGACGCTTTTTGCCCTTCACGGGCTTCTCGACCGCTACGCCGCGCTCGATCTTCCTAACGGGGAGACCGTCCGGTTGAGAGACGACGTGCGAGTCTTCGGCACCATGAATCCCACCGACATCAGGGATTACGCAGGCACCCAGACCCTCAACAAGGCCTTCGCCGATCGCTGGGTGATATGGGAGAAGAAGTTTCCCGAAGAAGACCAGGTCAAGGCAATGCTGGTGCGACGTTATCCCAAGTTGAAGAACGAATACGTCGAGGCCATCGCCAGGCTCACCATTGAGATCAACGCCTCCTTCGAGGAGTCGGACACCGGTGTTCGTGTGGAGACACCTCTGTCGCTCCGCTCGGTCCTCGATCGAATCCCCACCGGTCTGCTGGTCTACGCCGACCGCGACGACCCGTTGCGCAAGGCCTGGGATGAGTTTGTCCTCCCACAGGTAGACGCCTACGACCGTGATCACTACGAGACGGTGTGGAACGCCGTGGTTCGAAAAGGCCCATCCAAAACCCCCTTTTAGGACCGGAGGCGCGGAGTACGGCGACGGGACAGTACGTTACGGACATGGCCTATGACTTGGGCAATCCCGAACTAGAGAAGACCATTCGACAGTTGGTCGCCGCCGCGTCGGATAACGACAACCAGGACCTGATCGGAGAGCTGATCACGACTGTACTCAAGTTGCATCGAGACGGCGCCACCCGGGGAGACCTCAAGCTGCTCAATACGGCGGTGAAGGAGATCCGCTACTCCAACCTCGTCTTCTCACGTCACGACGAGCCCAAGGTGACCATCTACGGCTCGGCGCGCCTTGGTGAAGGCGATCCCAACTACGAGTTGACTGTGGAGTTCGCCCGTTTGATGACCGATCATGGTTGGGGTGTGATCACCGGGGCCGGCCCGGGAATCATGGAGGCAGGCAATCGTGGCGCGGGTATCGACAAGTCTTACGGCGTCAACATCCGTCTCCCCTTCGAAGCGGCAGCGAACCCCTATCTGTCCGAGGCACGCACCGTCAATTTCAAATACTTCTTCACGCGAAAGCTCGGGTTTGTCAAAGAGTCACATGCATTTGTGATCCTCCCCGGCGGGTTCGGAACCCTTGACGAGGCATTTGAGCTGCTCACTTTGATCCAGACCGGCAAGAGCGATCTACACCCGATAGTTCTTCTCGAAGCGGAAGGGACTACCTATTGGGATCCGGTTCTCGATTTCGTCGAAAACGTCCAACTCGCCGGAGGCCTGATATCG